>NZ_JBDKWG010000121.1:0-139684 GCF_040151475.1 Reichenbachiella sp. MALMAid0571
GTCTGTGGATTTGGTTGACCTGTAGATTTAAGTAGGTCTTTGATGTGTTCTTGATGGAGTTAGAGTCACTATTTTTTCTACTTTGGTGGTCATCAAGCAGGTAATGATGCAATAATCAGGGATAAATGTCTTCATTGAGCTAATTTTTCTTTGTTTTGGGCATAGGTATATTGTTACGTCCACAGCCGTTGATTTGTCACTTCATGATTTGACTGATCCAATTTATTGGAGGACCTCTTTGGTCAAAAGTACATACAGTCTGTAAGATGCCTTTTTTACATGCAGGGCATCTTCGGTGCAGAGTTGGGGATTTTTCTTCAGGTCTTTTGAAGCTTCCGATCTGCTGGTCTATGATTGCTTTGTATCTTTTTTTGGAAGAGCTGCTCAAGATGCCATAGTGCCTGATACGGGTAAACCCTTTGGGCAAAATGTGTAAAGCAAAGCGTCTCAAAAACTCTTTTTGGCTAAGGGTCAAAACCATTTTTTTACCTGCTTTTCGATAGTCTTTAGCCATAAAAGTGACTGTGTCGTTTTCGATTGAAAGAATTCTACTGTTGCTCATGGCAATTTTGTGGGTGTATCGTCCCAAATATTCAATGACTTGTTTGGCTCCAAAGAAGGGTTGCTTGCAATAGATCACCCACCGTTTGGCAAATAGCTTACCTGCGAGGGCTTTGTCCAGTTGTATTTCTTTTCGCAGTGCTGCTACAAATTTGGCACGAAAGACTTTACTCATTTGGTTGACAGGAAAAAGGAAGCTTGCCTTTCGGCAGCCAGGCTTACCCGATGATCTGGTATTTTTCCATTTACCAGCTTTACTCACACCTCCGGCAGGTACGATGCAATGCAGGTGAGGGTGTAGGCTCATGTTTTGTCCCCAGCTGTGTAGTACCGCAATCATGCCAGTGAGCGCACCTAGGTACTTGGGGTTTTGTCCAAAGTCATGGAGTACCTGCCATGAGACGTTAAATAACAGCTTGTAAATCAACTCAGGTTGCTCAATAGTGAGTTGGTTGAGTTTATCGGGTAGGGTAAAAACGAGATGGAAATAGGATACATTGAGGAGTTCTTTTTCTCGTGCATCCATCCAACGTTCACGCAGGTGCCCCTGACACTTGGGGCAGTGTCTGTTTCTACAACTGTTGTAGCTGATGTGGAGCTTGCCACAGCTGGCATCATTACATTTATCGATATGGCCACCCATTAGGGCTGTTCTACAGCTAGCTAATGCGTAGAGGGTCCTGGTCTTCCAGCTGTTGCTGATGAGTTCGGGAAGGTGTTTTCGATGGTTTTCAATAATGTGAGCCAGCTCAACGTTACCCTTGGTGCTCATAGAGCTTTTCTAAGGGGCTGTAAGCAGAGCTTCTATTTATCTGAGCTACATGTAAATAGAGCAGGGTGGTCTGTATGTGTTCATGCCCCAGCAGGTCTTTGAGCGTGACAATGTCTGTACCCATTTCTAAAAGATGAGTGGCGTAGCTGTGCCTGAGACAATGTGCGGTGACTTGTTTTTTGATGCCCGCAATCCGTCGTGCTTCTCGTGCAGCCCACCGTACACCAGGAGCTGTAAGAGCGATGTATTGACCCGTTCTGCTTTTTCCGTTGAAAAGGTACTCTACCGGATGTTCAGCATCCAAATAGCGTTTGACGCCTCGTATCAACAGATCGCAAAGAGGGACATACCTGTCTTTCCGTCCTTTTCCCTGACGCACATGAAGCACCTTTCGATTCAGGTCAAGGTCTATGATCTTCAAATTGCATAGTTCTCTATTACGCAGGCCACAGCCATAGAGGAGTGATAATACCAAGCGATGTTTGAGTAGCTTGGGAGCTTTGAGCAGTAACCTTACTTCGTGCTGGCTCAGTACTACTGGTAGTTGTTTGGGTCGTTCAATGCTTGGTAGGATGATCCTGCTTTCTATTTTTTCATAAATGCGGTACAGGTAGCGTAATCCATATATGGTGTGCTTGAAGTAGCTATCCGATGGGGTATGATGTTGGTCTTTTAGATAATGTAAGTAATCGAGCACTGCTTCGTCATCGAGCTCCAACAGGTCACATTTTAAGTGCAATCCCATATGAGCCAAACAGCGAGCATAGTTGGTCAAGGTACTCTGGCTCTTGCCTGATACTACTACCGATCGGTGTAGTTTTTTGTACTGCTGTGAAAAATTAGGTACTTGTTCACATGCTTTTTCAATGATTGTTTTACTTTTTTTTCATAACTTCAATTCTTATTTTGTGAACTCCGAAGTTAGAAGTTCTTTGGCATTCCCGAAGGGCTTCCGACGAAGGAGGTTCGTTCAACAAATGATATAAATGTATGCCTCTAACTGCTAGCTTGAATTTGATTTACAAATCCACTACTTTAGAAGATATTTATTAGGGTCAGAGTCATGTGTCATATCTGAACCGTAAAGGCACTCAGAGATGGTGTTTTTGAAAAACTATGAATTAGTATAACTTCTCAAAGTACCATCATATCCAATATATAAATACCTAACTTTGCGGCTGAATTAGAAAAAACCCATTTATGAAGCGTGTCAATGAATACAGGAAGTTGTTTAATGCCGATGCAACTACCGACCTTAAAGAATTAAAAACCACTTATAGAAATCTGGTAAAAGAATGGCATCCTGACAAGTTTCAGGCTGGTGACGAAAAGGCCGCAGAAGCTGAAGTAAAAAGCCAGCAGATCATAGATGCCTATCATTTTCTGGTGAGTATCGCCCCGGAAACAGTAAAAGCAAATCTTGAAGAATATACAGCCACGACCACTGAGTCGGCCATAGTGGACTTCAGACACAAAGGACTTTTGCTGGAAGTGTCATTTAAAGATGGCTCGACTTATGAGTATTTTGGTGTATCAAAAAATGTGTACTCCAAATTGGTCAATTCCGACAAACCATTCCGTTTTGCCAAAAGAAATATCTTCAATTCTTTCCTTTACAGAAAATCAAAAAAGACTTTAGAACCTGCTTAATTGAAGGTCAATCAGACAGGTTCAAGAGCCTTTAATTTTTTCAGTGAAACCCTTAATTGCTTAAGTGTGGGTAGGCTATTTGCCGATTTTGAAACCTGAGTATCGCTTCCTTTTGTATCACACCTTCATCGATATTGATTGCGTTCTGAATGGTATCGCTATTCTTCCAATTGTCACGGCCACCAATTACATTGGGTAGATGTACAATCATAGCAGCCGAAATAGACCTGGAAGCACTTTCCCAAAAATAACTAGGTGTATGATCCACTGCGTAATAATCTATACCAGCTACTGAAAACATAGGATTTTCAAACGTAGTTGGTTTTGCGAAATAAAATCCCATTCCTTCATCGCAACTGACATCTATGATTAAACTTCCGGGTTTTAGAATTGATTTTTCATCTTCATTCACGAAGTTGATCGGGTCATCTGTGTCCTGATAGATGCCATTGATTATGATTTCTGATTCGCTGATCAGCTCAGACAATGCTCGTTCTGTTCCATCGTGTTCTACCACCAGAAGTCTAGGTTCGTTTCCTTTGCCATTTCTGATCCGTACATAGTGCACATCTAGAACTTCCTCTCTCACTTCATGATCCGGTCTTTGAATACAAATGGTAATGTCCCTAAATCCATGAGCTTTTAGTGCATAGATCGCTCCACGACTTACAGCACCAAAACTAAAAATAATTACCTTTCTCTGATTGCCATAATGACCGTCAATACCTTTCAATTGGAGCGCATGAATCACAGCGCAATACCCGGCCATCTCATTGTTTTTGTAAAATGTGTGTCGTCCAACCTGACCGTTAGGTCCCCAGACAAACATGTCTTCAAAAGCTATTAAGGTTAATTTTTTGTCAATGGCTATTTGTGTGATCGCATTTTGCTGGGCGCAATGAGGATAGCCCCATAAAATGCCACCTTCTTTGAGTTCTTCCAAATCCGATAGTATCGGTTTTGCAATGATCACCGAGCCAATGTCAAACAATAATTCGCTGCGTGATGCCACACCACCTGTTTGGCTTGCTATTTCTTCATCATCGATGTTGAATGGAGCACCATAACCTTTTTCAAAAATCAATTGGCGTCTGATATTTTCTGGAAGTCGTTTCAAATGCTCTGGGTGGATGGGTACACGTCTTTCATCTTCCTTTTTTGAAGTGCCGATAACTCCCATGGTCAATTTGCTCATATTTTTTATTTAGGTGAGGGACACTGCTTATCTAAATTGATAAGCCTGATGCCAAATAAGATTGGTCTAAAGGGCAATCCTCCGGCGGTAAGTGTGCATTCCGGGAGTTCAATGATAGAAAAAGAGCTTATTGAAAAGGCACTTTATCAGTTCGCTGTGAAAATGCGAAGGGTATGATTGAGATCAACAGATAAATAATCCAGTGGTAAAGGTACTCTATTAAAGTTGCCCATGGGGGATTATTCCGGATTGGATGCAAGACATGGACCTTAAAAAAGAACTTCTGACTATTGTTTTCAGCTCTTTTATAGGGAATATCAATGAAATAAACTACTTTCCAATGGCTGGTTACTTGTAGTAACTTTATTTTACATTATGCCTGTTTCTAAATGGATAAAATCAATCTGATATTCTTGTTTTTAGCTCTTTTGGCAGAAATAATAGGAACCGTCGGTGGCTTTGGGTCTTCGGTGTTTTTTGTACCAATTGGCAACTTCTACTTTGATTTCTATTCCGTATTAGGACTCACAGCTATTTTTCACCTGTCCAGCAACCTGAGTAAGATATTTTTATTCAGAAAAGGATTGAATAAGAACCTCTTGTTATATATAGGTGTACCGTCTGTTTTGTGCGTAATTGTTGGGGGGATTTTATCAAAATACATAGATGGCATCCAACTGGAAATATCACTTGGTATTTTTCTCATTGCCCTTAGCCTCTTTTTTCTTTTGAAAAAGGAAATCGTGATTGCTCCTAACAAAAGGAATTCCATTTTAGGAGGAACATTGTCTGGTTTTTCTGCCGGATTGCTAGGTACCGGAGGTGCTATTCGTGGACTTACCATGGCAGCATTTAGTTTGGAAAAAAGTGTATTTATCGCCACCTCGGCATTTATAGATTTCATGATAGATTTTACCAGAACGATTGTGTACTATCAAAATGGATATATCCACAAACATGATTTGATATATGTTCCTTTTTTGTTGGTCATAGGTATAGTAGGGACATTCATTGGTAAAAAAATATTGAACTATATACCTCAGGATAAATTCAGAACATTGTCGCTGGTCTTCATCCTGATAATAGGTGTTGTCACCATTACTAAACTTTTTTTATTTTAAACAGTTAGTTTCTTTGATCTTAATTTTTAGGCTTAAGATTTGAGTTAAATTGTAAGGATAATAATATCAGAGGGTCTAAAATGGACAAATGAAAGTACTACTCACGGGAGCAACAGGATACATTGGCAAGAGGTTATTGCCTATTTTGGTAGATAAGGGCTACCAAGTGGTATGCTGTGTTCGGGATGTCAAACGATTTAATCCTCCTGCATCTTTGCTACCAAATGTAGAGGTGATAGAAGTAGATTTATTAGCGGAATCTACCTTAGACAAAATTCCCAAAGATATTGATGGGGCGTATTATCTGGTGCATTCGATGAGTGGGTCCAGTGATTATGAAATTTTGGAGTATCAATCTGCTGTTAATTTTAGAAATGCGTTGAACAACACCAAAGTGCAACATGTGGTGTACCTGAGTGGCATTGTGAATGAATCCAATTTGTCAAAGCACTTAAGCTCCAGGAAAAATGTAGAGGTAGAGCTTGGCAAAGGCAATTATAAGTTTACCGCATTGCGTGCCGGAATCATTATTGGATCAGGCAGTGCCTCTTTCGAGATCATCAGGGATTTGGTGGAGAAACTTCCGATAATGATTACGCCCAAATGGTTGGAAGTCAAATGCCAGCCCATAGGAATCTCTGATGTTATCAAATTTTTATCTGAAGCCCTGTTTAATCCAGCCACATTCAACGATAATTTTGATGTTGGCGGACCGGATGTACTTTCTTATAAAGACATGCTGCTGGATTTTGCCAGAGCAAGAAAATTAAAGCGGATTATAATAATCGTTCCGGTGATGACTCCCAGATTGTCATCCTATTGGCTTTATTTTGTGACTTCTACCTCCTATAAATTGGCGGTAGCACTCGTCAATAGCATGAAGATAGAGGTGGTTTGTCGTGACCACCGCCTCAATGAAATTTTGAGCATAAAGCCACTGAGTTACTGGGAATCTTTAATGCATGCTTTTGCAAAAATTGAGAGCAATGAAATTGTTTCCAGTTGGAAAGACTCTCAAATAAGCGGGAGGCTTCATTTCAATATTTCGGAGTTTATCAATGTACCATCTTATGGGTGTTTTATTGATTCCAGAAAAAGAAAATACAACAACAGACAAGATTGTATAGAAAAAATATGGCGCATTGGCGGCACCAATGGATGGTATGCAGCAAATGGTTTGTGGAAGTTGAGGGGTTTTATGGACAAATTGTTTGGAGGAGTAGGATTAAGACGGGGTAGAACCAATGAGAATGCTCTAAAAGCCGGAGATGCGATTGATTTTTGGAGGGTGCTGTTTGCAGATAAGCAAGAGGGTAGGTTGCTGCTATTTGCAGAGATGAAATTGCCCGGAGAAGCCTGGCTCGAATTCAGGCTGAATGAGGCTGAACTGGTCCAAACAGCTACATTCAGACCTTGGGGGCTCTGGGGTAGATTGTATTGGTATGCTGTTTATCCTTTTCATGGCATTGTTTTTAATGGAATGTTAAAAAGGATAGCGGAGAATGATGAAAATTAAAATATCATTGTTCCACTTCTAACCATACATTGAGGTTGTCAAAGTGACCATTGTCGTAAAAGAAATCTTCGCTTTTGTTCCAACTTACATTAGGGCTATACCTCATAAATGTCATTTGTTTTTTATCCTTCTCTTGACTGTAATGAAAATCAACTATTCCGGGTCTCAATTCGCCTTCAATTTCGTTAACTAAACCATTGAGGACAAAATGCATGTTTAAACCTTCTTTCGAAAATGGTATTTCGTATTCAGAAATGTCGGCAGAAAAGAAAGGTTGGCTCTCTTTCATTGAAATTCTTAAATGGATAGGAACACTATTCAAGATTTTAGTGTCATCAGTGATATCTGAAAAATAAACTGTCAAGATTAACTTTTTTCCTTTTGGCTGGATGTCTTTAATTCTGAAATTAATGCTATGAACGAACCCTTCTTTTGCTTTAGGATTCTCAAGGGTAAATTTCAAGTGTAACATCTGCTCCTTTGTGATCATAGCAGAAAACCAGTTGGGTATAAGTGATTTTTGAACAAAACCATATTTGTTAACCTTGGGTTTGGTCGCTGGTTTGATTGTTATTTCATTCAATACCCTTGGACTAGGAGTCAATTCAATTAATAGTGAGTCTTCTATATAGTCACAACAGTTGTATTTGAAATTTAGGTAACCTAAATAACTTAAAGCCAGAGTTCCATTTTCAATACGGGAGATACTAAAAGTACCGTTACTGTTGCTATATGTGCCCTTAGTCGTGTTTTCCCACCAAATGTTGACGTATTGAACAGGAGTATGGGTATTTTTATCAACTATTTTTCCCACAATGTCCTGACAAGAGGATGAAAATGAGTGTATAAAGAATACTATTAGGAATATACAGTACCGTATCAAAATTTCAACTCGTTATTTTTTACTACCAAACAATATTAAAGGTAGTTCTAATCCATTAAAATCCCACCTGCTCTTTAGTTTGTAAATAAGCCATCAAATCTAGCATTTCTTGTTCTGTCATGGTTTCCAATAAGCCTTCGGGCATAATGGATGAAGTGGTTTCCTCTCTTGATTGTATATCCGATTTATTGATAATCACCTGTCCCTGACCAATAACACGCAATGTAAGTTGACGTTCATTTTCTGCGGCTACATTGCCGCTGTATGTGCGTCCATCCTGACTGGTAATCACCACCATTTTGTAGTCATCTTGAATCTCGCCACTTGGATCGACTATATTATTCAACAAGTAGTCTATGTTTGATCGGTTTGCTCCTGTGATTTCAGGGCCAATGGTTCCACCTTCTCCATACAGTTTATGACATGCGCCACATGTTCTTTTAAAAATGTCTAGGCCTTTACGTGCATCTGCTTTTGAAAGAGCTTCACTAGTCAATATGCGTTTATATTTTTTAAATGTAGCAGCTTTATTGCCAGAAAGTTGGTCAATCGGTCCCCATACTTCAACAAATCCATTTCCAACAACTCTACGCAACTGTCTGGCTACATAAGCAGGGATATCACCTTTAGGAATTTCACCTTTTTTTAATGCATTAACCACCAATTTTCCATAGCTGGATCGGGTAGATAGTGTTTGTACAGTTTCTGTTTTTTCTTGTGCGTTAAAGCTTGCATACTTTGACATTAACAACTCACCCAGCGGTCGGTGGTCAAATGACGCAATGGCTCTGATAGCATCTATTCTTAATTCAGATTCATCCAGTAATCCAGGAAGAATGCCAATCAACTCATTTCTTTGCTGTTTTACAAGTCCCTCCAAAGCTATTCTACGCTTGCTTAATGGCGCATTGGTTTGCTTCAATGTCGTTAAGTACTGTTGGGCAGCTTCGGCATCACCAAATTGCTGCGCTATTTGTAGGGCAATGGTTGCTGTTGCTTTGTCGGATTTCAATTCTGTATATACTTCAGTCCAATTTACAGGAGGTTTCGCATCAGAACGACCCTCAAGGCCAGATTGCATTCCTTTCAACAAACTCAAAAGCATTTTTGGCTTAGTGTGTATAAAAGCGGTTAATTCCTCCAACTCATCTTCATCTACCAGTCTTCTTGCTACAAATTCTGAGATCATTGGAATATTTGATTTACCAGCCTGATCGAGTGCTAAATCAGAGTTGTTAGCTACCAAAGGTTCTAAGCCAAACCAAATCATTTTAGGAATGTTCTGATCGTCTATATTCGTCTCATGTGACAGTAAACCTTCGATTATTTTCCATTGAGCTTCTTGCTCAGGAATCCGTTGCAAAGCAGCAGCGAGATAGAGATGAACTACCGGAGACAAATCCTTTAGAGCCATATCCTTAAAGATCGCTAATGCTTTTGATGAAGGTTTTAGATCTTCGCAAAGCAATTGAATCGCCCATCCACGGATATATTCCTGATCATCTTCCAATGTATTGATAAGGTCTTGTTCAGAAAAACCTTTTACCACGTGCAATGTCCACATTGCCCTTAGTCTATAAGCTGTGTTTTTGTTTGATGCGAATATTTTTTTCAATTGATTCAAAGCCTGCTGACTGATTTTTCCTTTGATTGCTCTATACTGTAAAATTATCCTGGCCCGTCTGGCATGCCAGTCACTTTCACTGGTTTGAAGCAGAGCCAACTGTTCATCAGTCAGGTTATTGAGGTCTTCATAGCGTCCTTCCCATTGCTCGGCATGGGAATCCTGCGGTACGATTCGAAAAACACGGCCAGTTTCTTTATTTAAAACTTCCTGACCACAAATGTCTGCATCGTGCCAATCCAATACATAGAGCCCACCCTCCGGTCCGATTTCCATACTGAACCCAATCCATTGGGCATTGTTGGCCATCAGGAACTCATCGCCATGACTCGCTACAAATCCGGACCCTTTCGGTTTTAGGATATCAGATAAAACGGCATGTTCATGAATGTTGGCCATAAACAAACGGTTTTTATGGATTTCAGGAAAAGCATCTGACTGATAGATTCTTGCACCACCATGTGCCGATCTATGACGGTGATCGACGATAGTTTGGATGTCCTGATAGATATAGGGATTAAAATGTTGCCCTCCCTGACGATGGTAAATGCCACCCGGAATCACGTGAAAAAGGTGAGGAATTACACAAGCACTGATGAAGAGTTGCCCGGTTGCATCATAATCTATACCCCAGGGGTTGCTGAAACCATGTGCTACTACTTCGAATCGCTCCTTTGTAGGGTGATACCGCCAGACTCCACCGTTGATATCCACTCCTTCGGCATCCAATATATCTTCGGGAAATTCTTCTTTGTGTGCATACAAACGAGATTTTTCGCTGGGCTTTCTGATTTTTGAAGGAGTAGCAAAGCCTTCCAGCCCATAAAGCCATCCATCAGGCCCCCAATGCAAACTATTGATCGTTTCGTGTCTGTCTCTGATCCCCCAGCCAGTAAGACGAATTTCGATATTATCTACATCAGCAATATCGTCTTTATTTCTATCCGGAACAAAAAGTAAATTTGGTGGGGCACCTAAAAACAAGCCATCAAAACCTACAGCTATTGCCGAAGGGAAAGGAATTCCTTCTAAAAATACTTTTCGGCTGTCAGCAGTTCCATCACCATTGGTATCTTCGAGGATCAATATTCGACTATCTCCGGAATTGGAAAATCCAGTCCCTCTGGTTTCATAATCACGGTTTTCTGCAATCCACATCCTGCCTTTATCATCCCAGCAAAAAGCAATAGGTTGTGTAATCATTGGTTCAGCAGCCCAGGCATTTACTTTGAATCCTTCCTGTAAGGTCATACTAGCTGCAGCTTCTTCCGGTTTTAAGAATTTTGCTTTGCGCCCTTCTTCCTGAGCAATACGCCAAAGGTTGGCAGTGGAGTACATAGAATTGTTGCCAACATAAGTTTTCCAGAGCTCAGTCAGAGCAATGTCATTTAGTTCACCAGTGTACACCACTACCTGATGTTTGATGGTCTCGGTTTCACCCTGCCTGATATGCCAGTCTCCCTTTTGCGAGCGGGCAGAACCAATACCCATTTGATTGTCCACTCTCCAGATTTGAGGAAATTCATTATTTTCAGTATGATCAAAAACGGTAATATGAGCCAGGTCTTCTCTTCCATCTACCTGCATGCCTGCATCTATCCAGTAGGCATGTTGGCCTTCTGCTTTTTCATTGCGTTGGCGTGCTGCGTTGACTACCTGACCAGCTATCCCTTCTTTCCAAGGCATACGTAAAAACAATCCACTATAGTCAAATTCACCAATAGTAATATCAGTTAAGGCTTTTCCCTGCCATTCTAAATCGAGTAAAAATTTACCATCTTCTTCTTTCATTGACCAGATCTGCGTTTCCCTCAATATGCTATTTCCGGTTTCGTCCAGCATATCATATATTGTTTGCCAGCTCACTTCTTGTCCCTTACCTTCTATGATTTCCGCAGTAATGCGTTTCCAATAGCCTTCTCCGGGATTATGGAAAAAATCCCTGCCAAGACTGTCTTTTATTGCGGTAGGTTTATCAGGCCTATAAAACCATTTGTGAACGCTATCTTGAGAGATTTGTCCTCCATTTACTCTGGTGAATCCCCAATACAGACCTGTCTGGTATTTGTGGTGTTCAGGACTAACTTCGGTAAGAATTCCTTTGCCATCTGGTGCTGCTATCGGATGAAGGTAGGGGCGGAATTCAGGTTTGGCATTTTGAGTAACCAATGGTTTACTTACACCCTGATGAAAAACACTTATTGTTCCTGATATTGTATCTTGTTGTAGGTAAAGTTCATCATTGCCCGAGGTAGGAGTGTTTTCTTTTAAGCTATTGCAGCCATATGTGAGAAGAACAAACAAGACCAAAAAAGATAATGAACCGAAAGCTGATTTATGCCTCAGAATAGGATAATAAGTATGCATAGTATAGTTGTTGACTATGGCAAATTTCTTTTATAATACAGTAAAACACCATCTCTATTTTGACACAAAATGACTCTATTATAACTTATTCATAATTGAACTCCTTTACAAGGAAATCAGATTGGATTGCCCGGAGTATGAAGTGGTATAGCTAGTTAAGAACACTGCTTGCTTATTGGCAAAAATTGAATATTACTTTGAAATTCACTTGTTTTTTCTATATTTAGAAGCGGATTGTGTGAAGTTTATCTTTTTACAACCGTTATTTGCAAATGAGTGATAATATATTGGCTGTAGAGATTAGATGAGTAAAAGTATTGATTTAAAACATATTTCGAAGGGTTTATATAATCTGGATCTTTTTTTTGAGTTGTCTCCAGATATACTTTGCATAGCGGGTTATGATGGTTATTTCAAAAAAATAAACCCCGCAGTTTCCAAACTATTGGGCTATAGCAACGAAGAGCTGTTTTCCAGACCTATCAATGATTTCGTGCATGAAGAAGACAAGCGCATTACCGCAGACGTACGGTTCGAATTGACTAAGAGTAACCCTTTATATAATTTTGAAAACAGATACATTAAGAAAAATGGGGAGGTAGTATGGCTATCCTGGACGTCTTATCCAGTAGAAAAAGACCAATTGATATTTGCTATTGCCAAGAATGTAACACATAGAAAGAATTTTGAGGAGGAAAGGAATTCTTTGCTTACTAACCTGACAAACATCAACAAAGAACTAAAACAACTTACATACACCACATCACATGATTTAAGGTCTCCAATAAATAATTTATTGTCAGTTTTTAACCTCTTGGATATTACTAAGATTAAGGATAAGCAAACAATAGAAATAATAGAGATGATGAAATCATCGAGTGAGCGATTGAGGCAAACAATAAATAATTATGTAGATACCATAAGTACGACGGAGCAATTGCATGCTTATGAGGACGAATTGGATTTGAAAGAGTCACTTGATATTGTGGTGCAATCAATTGATACTTTGGTACAAACTTCCGGTACTACTATCAATTCCAATTTCTCAGAGTTGGAAAAGATAAGGTTTAATCATGCTTACCTGAAGAGTATATTTCAAAATCTGATCACCAATTCCATAAAGTACTCCAGACCCGATTGCCCACCTGTTATATCAATTTATTCAAAAAGAAGTAATGGAGTCAGTCAAATAATCATTTCTGACAATGGGATGGGGTTTGATATGGATAAGGTAAAAGGTAAGATTTTTGGATTGCATCAAAAATTTCATGACCACAAAGACAGTAAGGGAATTGGACTCTATCTGGTGTACAGCCATGTGACAAGCCTGGGAGGGCATATTGATGTCAAAAGCAAAATCAATGAAGGCACTGAGTTCACCATTACTTTTAAAGTATGATTTTCACTTTTTTAAGAATATCAGGATAGTCATATTGCTTTGTTATAGTACAACAGGTGATCAATCAGTTCATGGACGAAATTTGTTAATGAATTGTTAAATCCATTGAATTACCCCTATATTCAAAGGAATATTGGAAAATTTGACACCTTGCAACAAGACCAATTATGAACAGAAAGGCATTTCGTCTCATTATAATATTGGCAGCTATATCCATAGCAGGTGTTGTTGTGATCCAGTTGTTTTGGGTGCGTCGGGCTTTTGATTTGCGGGAAAAGCAGTTCACACACAATGTAAATATTGCACTCCTCAACGCCGTGACTACCCTTTGCGAACTCAATGGAAATGAAATTTCCCCTGACCCGATTGAGCAGCTTTCTACCAATTATTTCATCGTCAACCTCAATAACAAAATTTCTCCCGGTATTCTGGAATCTGTGTTGCGCAGTGAGTTTATGAAAAGAGAAATTACCAGCGATTTTGAATATGGTATTTTCGATTGTGCCAGTGAGGTGATGGTTTATGGAAACTATATCAGTCTCGAAAACAAAGCAGACATAGAGCCAATTATGAAATTTCCTGAATTGAATAAAGATGCTTACTATTTTGGAGTCTATTTTCCTAACAAATCGGCTGACATGGTTGGTCAGATGTGGATTTGGGTGTTTTCGTCAGGTATATTGGTAATAGTGGTGGTCTTTTTTACCTATACATTTATTGTGATTCTCCGGCAAAAGCAGTTGTCAGAAATCCAGACTGATTTCATCAACAACATGACCCATGAGTTTAAAACTCCCATTTCCACAATCTCAATTTCTTCTGAAGTACTGAAAAACCCTGCTATTGCCAGTACTCCTGACCGTTTGTTGAATTATGCCAATATCATCCACATAGAGGCATCCAGATTGCAAAAGCAAGTGGATAGAGTGTTGCAAATTGCTACCCTTGACGATGGAGATATCCAATTGACAAAAGAGGAAGTGGATATCAATGCTTTAATGGTATCGGTATGTGAAAATGTTGAACTGGCAATATCAGAGAGCGGAGGTGAAATAATATTTGAAGAAAAGGCGGGAGAACCAATTATTTTAGTAGATAAACTTCACATTACCAATATCATTCATAATCAATTGGATAATGCAATTAAATACAGTAGTCAGTCTCCTGTCATTCATTTGAAAACAAAAAACACTTCAGACGGGTTGGAAATTACTGTAAGTGATAATGGCACAGGCATGACCAAACAACAGATCAATTTGGTGTTTCAGAAATTTTACCGGGTGCCTACCGGCAATGTGCACAATATCAAGGGATTCGGACTGGGTTTGTATTATGTCAAATTGATCGTTGAAGCACATCAGGGGAAAATTGATGTGCAGAGTGAACCCGACAAAGGCACTACTTTTAGCATTACTTTGCCCAAACCATAGCTATGAAACAAAATAAAATATTGTTGGTAGAAGACGACCCTGCATTGGGATTTGTAATCAAGGACAATTTGATGATGAACAACTTTGCGGTGGAGTTGTGCGACAATGGGGAACTTGCGTTGGAGGCTTTTGAAAATGGTGTTTTCGAATTGTGTATTTTGGATATAATGCTTCCTAAAATTGATGGTTTTGCTGTGGCTGAAAGAATCCGAAGTAAGAATAAGCAAATTCCAATTATTTTTTTATCGGCAAAGTCTCTCAATGAGGATAAAATCGCCGGATTTAAATTGGGGGCGGACGATTACATCACCAAGCCATTTTCCATGGAAGAGTTGATTTGTCGAATAGAAGTATTCTTAAAAAGATCGTCCCCGAATGCTGACCTACAAAATGTATGGGAAATTGGAAACTATACCTTTAACAATTCCGAAATTTCCCTGAAATACAAAGACGAGCTGATCCAGTTGACCAGAAGAGAATCGGAACTTCTTCAGTTTTTATGTGAAAACAAAGAGGTGGTCACCAAAAGAGAAGAAATACTAATGAAACTCTGGGGAGAGGATGACTACTTCAAAGGAAGAAGCCTCGATGTATTCATTTCCAAACTTCGAAAATACCTGTCAAAAGACCCTAAGGTTGACATCATCAACTATCATGGCGTGGGGTTCAAGCTGGAAATAAAGCCTTAAGAGCTATTCATTGCAAATGGAATATTTATCTGTATAAAAGGGAGCTAAACACCTTTTTACTATATTAGTATTTTGGAGCTTAAAATATACTTGTCGTATGAACAAACTAGTATTGGTTGTTGCCTGTTTTCTTTTCACCATCGGGTGCAAAGAAAAAAAAGAGTTGGTTATTGATCCACCCAATTTTGTCTGGTTGATGTCAGAAGACAATTCGAAGCACTACCTTAAACTCTTCGACGAACACGGGATTGCCACACCTAATATTGAAAAACTGGCTGAAAACGGATTGATTTATTCAAGGGCTTTTTCAAATGCTCCTGTTTGCAGTGTGGCCAGAACCACTCTTGCTACCAGTTGTTATGGCCCCAGGATCGGTACGCAATTCCACCGCAAGTCCAGTGTAGTACCAATGCCCGATAGTTTACAAATGTTTCCCGCTTACCTTCGTGAAGCCGGATATTATACGGTAAACAACAGCAAGACAGACTACAATGCCGAGAGTGGTAATGAGGTTTGGGACGAATCATCCAAAAAGGCACATTGGAGAAACAGGAAAGAGGGGCAGCCATTTTTCAGCCAAATTACTTACACTGATTCCCATGAGAGTCGGTTGCATTTTGACAGAGAATTGATGGATACTTACAAACCTACCATTGACCCGGACTCTGTTTTCGTGAATCCCAACCATCCGGATACGGAAACATTCAGGTTTACGAATGCCTATTACCGTGACAAGATGTTGAAAAATGACGAGTTTGTAGCAGGAGTGATGAAAGAATTGGAAGAAGATGGTCTGTTGGAAAATACCTTTGTATTTTATTTTGGGGATCATGGTGGGGTATTGCCAGGGAGTAAAGGGTATTTGTACGAAACGGGGTTGCATATTCCGCTGGTGGTGAGGATTCCTGAAAAATACAGAGATCTGGTCGGGATTGATGTAGGCTCTACTGTTGGCAATTTTGTGAGTTTTATTGATTTTGGACCGACTCTGTTGGCATTGGCAGGTTTGCAAGTGCCTGAAGGCATGGATGGTAAACCATTTTTAGGAAAGAATGTGGATCAGGAAGCATTGAAAAAGAAGGATGTAACTTTTGGTTATGCTGATCGATTTGATGAAAAATATGATCTGGTCAGGTCAGTCAGAAAAGGAAAATACAAGTACCTGCGCAACTATCAGCCATTTAACCCAGATGGGCTATACAATGTCTATAGATACAAATCACTGGCATATCAGGAGTGGCATGACCTTTACCATAAAGGGACATTGAATGAGGTACAAAAACATTTTTTTGAACCCAGGGAAGCCGAACAATTGTTCGATGTGGAGGCGGATCCTTATGAAACGAAAAACTTAGCTAACGATCCTGCCTATTATGACAAGGTGGTAGCACTGCGAGAGCTGCTAACAGAATGGGTAAAAGGCATGCCCGATTTGAGTTTTTACCCCGAATCGGAATTGGGCAAAGGAGCATTTCAAAATCCGGTGGCATTTGGGCAAAAGAATAAAACTGAAATAGCCGAGTTGATTGACATCTCTGACCTGAGCCTGTTGACATTTGATGAGGCGAGCCCGGCGATTAAGGAAGCTTTGACTTCTGACAACCCGATGAAAAAGTATTGGGCACTTATTGTCTACAGTAGCTTTGGACAAGAAGCCGGTTTGTTTTATCAGGATGCCAAAATGCTCACCAAAGATGAAAACCTGCTGGTGCGTACCCGTGCTGCGGAATTTCTGGCTCTTACAGGGCAAGAAGACCCAAAGCAAGTGATTGTTGAGACACTTGCGGCATCAAACAATGGCATGGAGAGTTTACTAATGCTAAATACAGTGGTGCTGTTGATGGATGGAGAATACCAATACCGCTTTGATATTGATGAAAAGCAACTTTCTGAAAAAGTACTGGAAAACGAGTGGGTGAAACGGAGGATGGAGTACATCTTGGCTAGGCAGGGAGGATTATTATAGGGCACGCTTATTTCAAAATTGTCATCATTCAGTAGCTCCAAGTCCATACCAGTACAACAATTACCTTGTCAAGACTAAGGAGAAAAGGGTATGAATTGACACTTATCAGAAAATGCAACCTTCTATTTGGTGAACCGCCTCGGCGCAGAAGTTATTTCCGTGCCCTCATTCTATCATTGTTACATCCAACAAGCCTTTTCCACCTGCACTACTATAAATATAATCTTCCGGACGATATACTATTCGTTCTTCCACTGGATTTTGATGGATGTAGTTGAGTTTCTGTTCCATCACCTTGTTGCCCGTTAATTCTATCGGATGGTAATTATTTTGCCAGAAAGCATATTTTTTGTGCTTGTTGCTTTTAGCAGCTATTCTTTTGAATATCCATAACATCCACTCTTTACGGCTCTCTTGCTGATTTTCTTCGATCGCCTTGCAAATATGAACTGAAGTATATTTCTTAAAATCCCTGATAATATCCTGAGGTTTGCGCTGACCAGAGCTCCTCAATATCAAATGAACGTGGTTGCTCATGATGCACCAAGCATAAACCTCAAGTCCCTTTTCCTTTTGACAATACCTAATGCTTTCAAGAAAAATATCTTTATAATACCATCGTGATAGCGCATCTACCCATGCCATAGTAGCAAAGGTTACAAAATACAGTTTGCTTTGATCTCGAATCTTATACTTTTCGCTCACAAAACAAAATAAAAGAATTCTACGATTTTGTTGCTATAAGGCACGGAAATAACTTCCCAAAAAGGGGCACGGAAATAACTTCCGCGCCAGAGGGGCAGTAGAGCAGGTTCTCAACTTACCTCACCTGCCTGAACTTACCTCACTTGCCTGATCTGGCTAAAGCCTATTCCTAGCGCTTTTTCGAAGTATTTGATTTGCTTCATTTCTGGTGAAGTCACGATACAGAGTGAGATGCCTTTTTTCCCGGCTCTGGCCGTTCTGCCGCTTCGGTGGGTATAGTATTCCTCTTTGTCTGGCAGTTGGTAGTGTACCACATACGCCAGGGCTTCTATGTCAATGCCCCTGGCAGCCAGGTCAGTGGCTATAAGTATTTGCAGGCTTTCATTTTTAAATGCCCGCATCACTTTGTCTCTTTCTTTTTGCAGCAGGTCGCCATGGATGGCATCTGCGGCTATGTTTTTGGAGATCAGTTGTTTGGCAAGTGTCTGGGTGGCGGCTTTGGTTTTGCAGAATACTACTCCCCGGTTTTTATGCTGGGTTTGTAAAAACTGGATCAGCACATGGAGTTTGTCTTCTCCTTCACAAATCACAAATTGATGTTCAATGTTTTTATTCACCACATTTTTGGTGTTCATTTCTATTCTGTGAGCATCAGGTGAGAGGTGTTCGTTTACGATTTGTTTGATTTCGTGTGGCATGGTTGCAGAAAAAAGCCATTTGCTTTTCACGGCTTTAACCAATTGCAGGATTTCATTCAGGTCTTTTTTGAAACCCATACTCAGCATTTCGTCTGCTTCATCGAGTACTATAGTTTCTACTTTTCTGATATCGACTGCTTTTCGCCTCACCAAATCGAGCAACCTGCCGGGAGTAGCTACCACGATGTGGGTCGGCCTTCTGAGTGCATTGATCTGATTTTCTATTTTCGCTCCACCATATACCGCTTCTGTAAATATTTTTTCGGTGTATTTGGTGAATTTAAACAATTGCTTTGCTACCTGTTGTCCCAGTTCTCTGGTAGGGCATAGAATGAGTGCCTGCACTTCATTGAGTTTTGGATCGATCCTTTGCAGCAGAGGCAGGCCGTAAGCTGCTGTTTTTCCAGTGCCTGTTTGAGCCTGTCCTACCAGGTCGGTATTGTTGTTTAGCAGTACCTGGATCACTTCACTTTGAATTTCGGTGGGTGTAACTATATTCAGCTCGTTCAGGCTCTTGATCAGGTCTTTGCGTATGCCGAGGTTTTCAAAATTTTTCAAATCTCATGAGTTAAAATGCCTGCAAAAGTAGGCATTATAGGTGATGATACGAAAAAGAGTGTGAAGGCAGCAGGATATATACATTTAAATAGACAAATCTCCTTACCGCACTCCTGACTGCCGTCAGGCAAGTTGTTGCGGTATCTTTTGGAGTCACAGCTCACCCTAAGAGGCCCCTGATCAGGTCATGGGATAGTAGAATTTTTAAATGCGTTTGTCCTGTCCCCACTTTATGAAATATAGTTTTGTTGGTTATTTTTTATAAATTACGTGTTGCCTGTAATCATCTATGGGTCTAAACTATGCACGAATCACTCTTAAAAAGTCAACACGATACTACTATCGAGGTTACGGATAGCGAGCTTTGGAATCACTTCAAATCCGGAGACTTGAAGTCTTATGAGTTGATATACCGGAATAATGTGCAGGACATGTTTAATTATGGAATGAGCATTGTTCATGATGAAGAGCAGGTAAAAGATTGCATTCAGGAGTTGTTTTTGGAAATATGGAAATCTCGTCGAAACCTGTCGGCAACCAACAACATCAGGTATTATTTACTGAAAGCACTCCGTTGGAAAATCAATCACTACAGAGCCAGAGAAGAGAAGATAAAGAATTTGGCTTCTCAGTTTGATTTTTACGAAAAGCATATTTCATTTCCATTCGAAGATGAACTCATAAGAGCACAAGATCAAATAGCAAACAAGCTGAAAGTTGAACTCGCATTGAGTAAACTGACTTCCCGTCAAAAGGAAGTCATTACTTTGATTTTTCATGAAGGATTGTCTTATGAGGAGGTGGCAAACATCATGTCGATAAGCGTTGGTTCTATCTATACGCTGGCCTGGAAGGCCATTTCACAGCTCAAAAAGGTCATCTTTTAGTTTTTTCAAAAAAAGATTCATTTTATTGAATAGATATTGCAGGTCAGATACATTATAGTGTAAATGACTGAATATCTATGAAGTACTCTTCTTATACCGCTGAAGATTTGGTACTCAATCCTGAGTTTAGGGAGTGGGTGTTAAATCCCACAGTTGCTTCAAACACCTTTTGGGAGAACTGGCTCAAACAATACCCTGAAAAGCTTCAGGAAGTGAAGGAAGCAAAAGAAATCTTAAAGAAATTTCCATTGGAACACAATCAGCTAAAAGATGAGGTGGTTGAAGACATTTGGAAGATACTGGAGCAAGCAAGTAAAAATGATGAATTTGATGAAGCAAAAGACAATACTTATGTGTTGAATTCAGAAACAGTTATCAGCAGGTTTGAAACAAAGAAGGAGCAGAAAGGAATTAGTTTGTGGAGGAAATGCTTACGCTATGCGGCTGTTGCTGTATTAGTTATAGCTTCAATAGTAGGATATAACAGCCTCGATGAACAGAAGACGGAAAAAAGCAATGTGCCCAAGCATATCGCTATGGTGAACAAAGAAACCCAAAGAGGTCAGAAGTCAACAATATACCTTAAAGATGGCTCTAAGGTGGTGCTCAATGCAAATAGCAAGCTTACCTATCCTGAGCAATTTTCCAAAGAAAACAGATTGGTGATATTGGAAGGGGAGGCATTTTTTGAAGTGGCAAAAGAAAGCAACCGTCCTTTTCAGGTGCGAACCGGAAGTGTGACTACCACTGCATTGGGTACTTCATTTAATATCAATACCAGAAACGAAGCAGTTCATATTGCTTTGGCTACAGGGAAAGTAGTGGTGTCTGGCGATTCTAAAAATCAAGAACCGGATATTATACTAAAGCCTGGAGAAGATACCAGATATTTTACCAAAACTCAGGAATTTGTTACAGGACTGTTTGATTATGACCTAATACTTGGCTGGAAAGACCAGACTATTGTATTTAAGAAAGCTGATGAAGATGACGTATTTTCCACCTTGGAAAACTGGTACGATGTGGATATTACCAGAACCAATAAACCTTCTCTGACCTGGGATTATTCAGGAGAATTTATAAAAATGGATTTGAATAGTGTATTGCTCTCTATTGGCTTTACCATGGATTTTGAATACACCATAAAAGAACAAAAAGTAACTATCACTTATCACTAAACATAAACCGAATATGACAGAATGATCTACTCTAAAAAGAGATAGTAACATTTAAGAAATGTTACTATCTAAATCGGCTTGGCAGAAGGTAAACTTTCTCAGGGATTGCCCTCTTTCAAGCACTTAAACTATATGTTAAATAAAACACAAAGATATGAAAAGTAATCTTTTACAACAATTGTTTACTTTGATGAAGTATTCATTATTGATTATCATTATTCAGACTATCAGCCTCAATCTTCTACTGGCTGATATAGTAAATGCTCAAAAAGCTCAGAGCATTCGAGAAGTATCTATTTCCCTTGAATCATCTCAAACCAAGCTGTTTGCCATACTTAGGGAAATTGAATCTAAAACGGATTATAAGTTTGCCTACAATGGCAAAGATTTGAAAAAGCTTAATTATATAAATACATCAAAGGATAAGACTTCCGTCTATGAGATATTGTATGAGATAGCAAGGCAAACCGGCTTAGATTTTAAGCAGGTAAACCAAACGATAAATGTAAGCCAGTCTAAAAAGAAAAATGGTGGAGAAGTTAAAATTAAAACCGCTATAGAACCGATAAAACTTACGGGTGTAATCACAGATGAGATGGGAGAACCAATGATAGGTGTTACTGTGCGGGTCCAGGGATCAAACACGGGAATGATTACAGATGTCAATGGCAAATACTCTATTGAGGCTGATACAGATGCTATTCTATTATTCAGTTTTGTTGGCTACATCACAGAACAAATTCCGGTAGGCAACAGAACAGTGATAGACGTTCAAATGAGACTAGATGCGCAGCAGCTTGAAGAATTGGTTGTAGTAGGATATGGATCCAAAAGAAAAGCGGATATCACCTCAGCGGTATCTGTAGTTGATATGAAAGATATGGGGAATCAGCCAGCTTCTAATGCTGCCCGGTTTTTACGGGGAAAGGCTGCTGGTGTTGTCGTTACTCAAGGATCAGGTACTCCAGGACAGGAAATGAGTGTTATGATTCGTGGGGTTAGTTCACTGGGTACAGATCAGCGTCCCCTGTATGTTGTTGATGGTTTTCCGGTTGGAAATGAGATGGGAAAAAACCTGAATCCTAATGATATTGAGAGTATTTCTGTATTGAAAGATGCCGCTTCTACTGCCATTTATGGTGCCAGAGGTTCCAATGGCGTTGTGCTTATCACCACAAAGCGAGCTAAAGAAGGCGAAGTGTCTATAACAGCTTCAGCAAACTACGGCTTTCAGAATATTCCTGATTCCAGAAGGGTTAAAATGATGAGCGGGCCTGAATATGCCCAATGGAGAAAAGAGCAATTTATTGAGAAATCGATACTTGCAGGAAATGGGGTGCCGTCTATTGATGATATACCTGAGAACTACAGGTATCCCGAGCAAACTAAATATTCAACAGATTGGTTTGATGAAATAATGAACCACAATGCCGCTTTTGAAAATTATAATGTTACACTTTCATCCGGCAAGGGAGATGTTAAATCGTTGGTTTCAGTCAGCTATTTAAATCAGGAAGGTGCTGTTATCAAAACCAACTTTGAGCGTTTCAATATCAGAGCGAATATCGACGGGAAGATTAACAATTTTATCTCGATGGGATTGAACATTGTAGGATCACACTCCAATGAACGTTTTGCTAATACAACAAATCGTGACGCAATAATTGGAAAGGCACTGTGGGCAGATCCACGGGAACCAGTATTCAATGAGGACGGAAGTTGGAATGACTATATAGGAGGTAATGGCGGTACGTTTGGTTCTGCCAATCCTGTAATGGAATTGCATCAGACTAAAAATACACAGGGTAGAAGCAACCTCACCAGCAATGGTTACATGCAAATCACATTTCTGAAGGATTTTAAGTTTAGAACTTCGGTAAATACATCCATTACCAATTTCAAAAGAAATGAGTTCAGGCCTTCTACTTTGGCTGGGACAGGTTTTGATCAGGCACCACCAAGAAATGCAACTTTAGCAGAAAGCTATACAAATTGGATTAATGTGTCCGCAGATCAATTGCTTTCTTATTCGAAGAGTATCGAAAACCACCAATTTGATGTGATGTTGGGTTATACTTCGCAGGAACAAACAGATAGGTCGTTATCGGGAACTGGCAATACTTTTCCGGATGATGAAATAAGATTTTTGGATAATGCAGAGAACACAACTACCAGTTCCAGTGAATCAAGCTGGAGTTTACTGGCCTATTTTGCCAGATTAAATTACAGTTACAAAGGCAAGTACCTGATGTCAGCGTCTTATCGCCGGGAAGGTAGTTCCAGATTTGGAAAAAATAATCTTTGGGGAACTTTTCCGGCTGTATCAGTAGGATGGAGGCTTTCAGAGGAAGCATTTATGTCGGACTTAAGCTTTTTATCTGATTTAAAGCTAAGGGCCAGTTTTGGTGTGACTGGTAACAATAATATCGGTGAATACAATAATTCAAGTAATCTAAGCACAGAGGGTTACATTATTGGAGGGCAGTATGCTTCAGGGCAAAAGCTAAGCGGGTTTGTCAATACCAATTTGGGTTGGGAACAATCAGACCAACTTGACATTGGGCTTGATTTGATGGCATTTGACAACAAATTGTCATTTACAGCAGAATTGTATAAAAAGATTACCAATGACATGCTGTTGAGTGCACCGCTTCCAATTATTACCGGGTTTAGTTCTACTTTGACCAATCTTGGAAAAGTAGAAAATAAAGGGCTTGAACTGGCTATTGGATACAGGACGAATGTCGGACAGGACTTAAGATTGCGAGGTGATTTTAACATTGCTTTCAATAAAAATAAAGTGCTGGAAATCAACGGAGATAACGATGAGTTATGGACAGGTGGTTTCTACGGTACTTACAACCGCTCTACTGTGGGTCGTCCTATTGGCGTATTTGTCGGATATCAGATGTTAGGTATTTTCAATACTCAGGCTGAGATAGACGCATCGCCTGTTCAGGATGGTGCTATTCCTGGAGTATATAAGTATGCCGATATTAATAATGACGGAATTATTTCGTACAGCAACACCGGAGGAGATATGGTTGAAATTGGCAACCCACATCCTGATTTTACCTGGGGTTTGACTCTTGGTGCAGACTACAAAGGGTTTGATTTAAATGTACTATTTACCGGGGCTCAGGATTATGATATTTCCAGACAGATTGAAAAAACCACATTGAATATGGATGGTGTCTTCAATATTTTGGCAGAAGCCAAAAACAGGTGGAAATCTGCTGAGGATCCTGGTAATGGTTGGATACCAACTTCCAGTCATTGGAAATGGGAACGGGAAACAAACTCAAGATACATTTATGACGCAAGTCACATGTGGGTAAAGAGCATAACGCTTGGCTATACTTTACCTTCTACTACTCCGGTACTTGCAGGCACACGGTTTTATTTCAACATTGACAACTTGCTTATTGTTACAAATTACCCGGGAAATAATGTTGATATCGACAGAAGCGATGGAAGATCATTTGGAGATGATGATGAGGCATATCCGGTTCCCAGGATAGTGACCCTGGGGGCAAGCATCAGGTTTTAATTTTAATTAAACTTCTAAAATTGATTTCTTATGAAAAGTATATATAAAATAGTAAGTATAGCAATATGCATGTCATGTTTATCATGCAGCGATGACTTTCTCGATAAATCTGATCCCACTCGTCTGAATGCAGGTACTTTTTACCAGACGGAAGAGCAGTTTGATCAGGCAGTTAATGCGCTTTACGGTGGACTACAGACTATAATTAGCAACCAATGGCAGTTTGGTGAATTTATTTCTGACAATACCACGCTACACTATAACGTGGAGAATAGGGGAAATGGGCCTGGACTTGAAACACTTGAATATTGGCAATATATTGAGGGTACTTCAAATGTTCAGAGTTTGTATGAATCATTATATCAACAGTTGGTTAATGTCAATACTGTTTTGCAACGTCTTCCTGGAGCTGATATTAATGAAAACGCCAAGTCAGGTTTTGAAGGTCAGGCAAAATTCATCAGAGCGTATTTATATTTTCAGCTCGTACAGCATTTTGGAGATGTTATTCTTCTTACAGAACCAATAGATGAGCCTTCTGTAGCCTGGACTTATGCCAGATCACCTGCATCAGATGTATACGCTCAGATTGAAAGTGATCTTACAGATGCTGCTTCAGTGCTTCCTCCAACTCTGGATGCTTCCGATATAGGAAGAGTATCTAAAGGTGCTGCTCTATCCTTGCTTGGCAAAGTGTACCTTACCAGAAAAAACTATGGCAGTGCAGTAACCACACTTCAGCAGGTGCTTACTTTAGGGTATGATTTGCTGGATGATTATTATGATGTTTTCGATCCTGATATGAAAAATCATGCTGAATCTATATTTGACGTCCAATTTCAAGGCGACAATGACCTTGGAGAGCAAAGTGGTTTTACATATAATTTTTACCCTCGACAATCTGATGGTTTAGTCATTCCTTTCCCTGGTGTAAGTGGTGGTGGGTGGAATATACCCAGTCTCGATATGATTGCGGCTTATGAAGAGGACGATTTGAGAAAGGATGTGTCATTGGCGGAGGGTTATTTTGATCAGGATGATAACTGGGTAGCTATTCCTTTTATTAAGAAGTATTATCACGATCATAGCATACAAGACCGTCCAGATGACAATTGGCCAGTGATCCGGTATTCAGATGTATTGCTCATGCTGGCAGAAGCAATCAATGAGGAGTCCGGGCCAGGAAGTGCATATACTCACCTTAATAAAGTTCGTAAAAGAGCAGGGCTGGATGAGTTGGATGGTTTAACCAAAGAATCCTTTCGAACGGCGGTACTCAAGGAAAGAAGGGTGGAATTGGCATTTGAAAACCACAGGTGGTTTGATTTAAAAAGAACCCACACTCCGGATGAGTTGGCAACATTTTTAAATGCCTATGGAGAAATTGAAAAGGCTAATCCTACCACAAGCAGAGGTGGTTTTGGTTTTACTTCAGCGGAATATTCTTTCCAACCGCATGAATATTTGTTTCCTATTCCTGCATCGGAAAGATTAATAAACAAAGAACTCACACAAAATCAGGGTTATCAACAATAAATCTTTAGTAATGATGAGGCTGTCTCAAAAGTTAAACAGTTGCCGGACTCCTGACTGCCGTTAGGCAAGTTGTTCCGGCATCTCTTTAGAAACGCAGCAATAGCTGTTTCTAGGACAGATCCCAGAATAAATCTGGGAATTATTTGACTTTTGAGACAGCCTCATTTTAAATACAACAACCTATTTAATATTACAGTGACTCGAATTAAATCTATTTTTGGTAAGCTTATTGTTGGTATTCATTATTTTACGAATGACAATTTTAGTCACCATGAATAGTTTTACATTTGTATATATCACCAAAAGTATATAATACTTTCATTAAGAATATTTTTTTATTTTAATAGTTATGAATGAAAATGCATGGAGTTGGATACTTCAATTTTTAGGTCGCCTGCATCCGTTGGCGGTTCACTTCCCAATAGGTTTGTTGGTAGTCGCATTGTTTTTAGAGTGCCTTACCATAGGAGGTAAGCGAGTAGGGCTGAGGGAAGGGATCAATTGGATGGTGTATATGGGAGCCTTGTTTGCGGTGATGGCTACCATTTTGGGTTTGTTGTTACGGACTTTTGACGATTACACCGGTGATTTGGTGCAGACCCATCAATATTTAGGGATAGCCACAGCAGTATTTTCGGCCATTACCTCATTGTTTTTAATGAAAACCCTGCAAGGAAAGTTAGCCAACTACTTTTTGTACAGAGCAGCACTGGTTGTTACGGTGGTGTCACTGACCGTTACAGGCCATCTTGGAGCGAATCTTACCCATGGTGAGGATTTTCTTACCGGGGTGTTGCCTGGAAATACCGATACCTACGACAATGAAAACACCACCTTGTTATTGGCTCAGCTCACCCAACTCGATTCTTTATCAGAGATAGAACAAGACAAGCTCAACCTGGAAGTCCGGGCTATTTTTGCCCACAACTGCTACCAGTGCCATAGTGAGAATAAGAAAAAAGGAGACCTGGTACTGGAAAACAAACGGGGAGTATTCCAAGGAGGAGAATCAGGCCCGGTCATTGTAGCAGGAAAGCCTGAAGAGAGTGAGATCTATAAACGCATCACCCTTTCCCCCAATCATGACGATGTAATGCCCAAAAAAGGAAAAGTATTGAAATCCAATGAGATTGCCCTGATCAAATTGTGGATCAAAAATGGAGCCCATTGGTCGGACAAGGCACTGAAGGTATTTCCCGAAGCACCGTTGACCCTCACCAAACCAGAATTGCCAGAGAGTGGCCTTAATCATCCTGCCGATAAAATTATAGATGCTTATTTTGAAAAAAACAATGTGGATTGGCCTGAAGTGGTCGATGATCATACTTTTATCAGAAGGGCTTATCTGGACGTAATCGGACTGTTGCCAGAGCCTGCTCAGGAAGAGGCATTTGTAAACAATCAAAGTGCTGACAAAAGAAGTAAACTCATAGATGAATTGTTAAGCGATCAACACAACTATACCCAACATTGGTTGAGTTTTTGGAACGACCTGTTTCGCAATGATTATTCAGGAACGGGATTTATTACAGGAGGACGAAAGCAAATTACCGACTGGCTGTACCACTCATTGCTGGAAAACAAATCCTACGACCAGATGGTAAAAGAGTTGGTAAACCCGACAGAAAAATCTGAAGGATTTATTAAGGGGATACAATGGAGAGGAGTAGTCAATGCCAGTCAGCGTACAGAAATGCAGGCCGCCCAGAACATTGGGCAATCGATGATGGGAGTGAACGTAAAATGCGCTTCCTGTCACAATAGCTTTGTCAGCAACCTGACACTGGATCAATCCTATGGATTTGCTTCCATCTTTGCGGATTCTGTGTTGGAGCTCAACCGTTGTGACAAGCCTATTGGTAAAATGGCTAAGGTCAATTTTCTCTATACAGAACTCGGATCAGTAGAAGCCGAAACTATAAAAGAACGACTGCTGAAACTCTCGGAAGTGATGGTGAAACCTGAAAATGGCAGATTGTACAGAACCATTACCAATCGTATTTGGAAAAGACTGATAGGAAGAGGCATAGTAGAACCAGTTGACGAAATGGACAATGCACCCTGGGATGCCACTTTGCTGGATTGGTTGGCGGCTGATTTTATAGACTCCGGGTATGATTTGAAGCATTTGGTTAAGAGAATTATGACCTCCAGGGCATACCAGCTTCCAACAGCAAACTATGAAGCCGCCGAAGAGATCAGGTCGAAGAAATATGTATTTAACGGGCCTGTTGTCAGGCGTATGAGTGCCGAGCAATTTTCTGATGCAGTCAGCCAGGTCATTGCTCCTGTGTATTACGCAGTAGCCTATGATCCCAATCAGGAAGGCTTGTCTTCGAGAAGAATTTGGCACAGAGAGATTAAATTTGACAGGGATGTACTGCCCGATCCGGGCAAACGATTTTTCCGGAATGTTTTTACACTTCCACAAAAGGAAATAGCAATGGCTAAGGCACTCATTTCAGTGGATCATTCTTATACCCTGTTTGTAAATGGTAAAAAAGCTTCGCAGGGAGATGATTGGAGAAAAGTAGATAAGCTGGATTTGAAAGGCCTGTTGGCCGCCGGAGACAATATAATAGCAGTGGAAGGAATCAACGAAGGAAATATTGCCAATCCTGCCGGTATTTTGTTTGCTCTTAAAATACAATATGGTGATGGAGAGGAAATCATGATACAATCCAATGGAGATTGGAAAAGTACTGACACCCAGCCATCCGAAGGATGGATAGATTTAAAGTTTGAAGATCAAGAGTGGAAAAAAGCCAGAAACTATGGGGAAAAGCATTGGGACAAGCTGGTCAACTATAAATTTGAAGATGATGGAAACGCATTTGCAAGAGCCAGTTTGGTGAAACAAAACCCTTTTATGAAAGCCCTCGGCAGGCCAAGTAGAGAAAATGTCGCTACCACAAGAGACGATCAGGCGACATTGCTACAGGCCCTGGAGCTTACAAATGGCGCATACTTTAATAGTGTCTTGGCTGAAGGAGCTTCACAATGGCTTCAGGACTATGATGGAAATGGAGAAAAGATAGTAGAAAACCTATATCAAAAATCGCTGGGGCGTAATCCCACAAAACAAGAAAAAAATGTAATGTTGAGTACTTTGGGAGACACGCCCGGTCAGGACGTTGTACAAGACCTGTTTTGGGCTACATTACTTTTACCTGAATTTCAATTTATTTACTAGTACTATGGACTTACAAACAGAAAATTCAAGAAGAGAATTTATAAAAAAAATGGGAGCAGCAAGTCTGGCTGCCATGTCAGCAAGTATTCCAACAGCTAGTTTTTTGAGCTCATGCAGCACGGCTGCTGAAATGGCCTCTACCGCCGATACCGTTATTTTGTTGTGGATGGCCGGAGGTATGGCACATACCGAAACCTTCGACCCAAAGGCTTATGCTCCTTATGAAAAGGGTATAGAAAGCAAAAGGGTACTGAGTACTTTTCCAAAAGTACCCACTGCTGTAGATGACCTTTATTTTTCCAAAGGATTAGAGTCGATCGGCAGTGTGATGGACAAAGGTGCGATCATCCGTTCGTACAGGTCGGCAGATTTGGGGCATATTCTGCATACCCGGCATCAATACCACTGGCACACTTGTTATGAGCCACCACAGTCGGTACAGGCACCACATATAGGATCCTGGATAGCTAAGGAAAAAGGCCCTTTGAATCCTGTAATCCCACCATTTATAGCGATGGGACAGAGGTTTACAGTAGGAGAGGCCGAAGAGTTAAAAGCCTTTCATTCAGCGGGATTTTTGGGAAGTGAATATGGCCCGTTTCTGATTCCTGACCCTTCCAGTGGTTTGGATAGCGTACGTCCTCCCCAGGGCATGTCTATGAAAAGATTTGAAGCCCGGTACAAGCTCTATAAGGAACTGACCAACAAGAGTCATGTAATGGAACGAGGAAGTGATTATCAAAAAGAATCACTGATGCGGTCAATGGAGCAATCGTATCGTTTGTTGAATTCTCCTGAGGCAGAGATTTTTGACCTTTCGAAAGAACCAAAGAAAAGTTATGACACTTACAACACAGGTCGGTTTGGCCAGGGTTGTTTGCTGGCCAAAAGGCTGGCAATGAACGGAGCGAGATTTATAAGTGTATCGACAGAATACGAACCGTTTTTAGGATGGGATACCCATGAAAACGGGCACTCTCGTTTGGTAAAAATGAAAGAACTTGTTGACAGGCCTATTGCACAATTGATCAAAGATTTGGATGAGACTGGCCACTTAGGCCGTACCCTCATTGTACTGGCCAGTGAGTTTAGCCGTGATGCGATTTTAGAAGGCAGGCCCGGAGAAAAAATCAAAGACCAGGTGGATCAGCCTGATGTTATCGAAGATGAGAAATTCTATGGAATGCACCGTCATTTTACCGATGGCAGTTCCATATTGATGTGGGGTGGAGGGATCAAGAATGGCTTGATTTACGGTAAAACGGCCGATGAAAGGCCTTGTTCGTCAATAGAGAAAACGGTAGTAATAGACCAGGTACACCAGTCGATCTATCATGCGCTGGGCATCCATCCGGAGACACATTATACCATTGAAGGCCGGCCATTTTACACCACCCCTGACGGGCAAGGCCAACCGATTTTGGATTTGTTTGCATAGTACCTTTTTAAAAGCATGAAAAAATCGTAGACACAACAAAACAAACACATTTAAAAACTAAAAACCTCCTTACCGTACCAGTTACGGTACCCCTTGAAATTGAAGTTAATCCTAACAGACCCCAGAACATGTCTGGGGATTGTAAGAATTTTTAAATGCGTTTGTTTTGGCCGGCAAAAAGTAAATAATATAATTATGACAGGCTTAAAATTTATTTTCACAACTGGATTAATTTCCTGCTGGATTTCGCTTGTTGTTCAAGCCGGAGAGGCAATCACAGTTGAAGCAAACCGAGTTGCCGCAATAACCCTTATTTCTTCTAAAACTTATGAAAACCCATTTGTTGAAATAGAACTTATTGCAGAGGTAACACAACCAGATGGTAAAAAACTCAAGGTTCCCATGTTTTGGGCTGGTGACAAAAAATGGTCTCTTCGTTATGCATCAAATGTAATTGGCAATCACACTTTTAAGACACAGTGTTCTGATAGGAAAAACAAAACGCTTCATGAGATAAAAGGAAGTATTATGGTTACAGCCTACCAAGGAGAGAATAAACTGTACCAGCATGGTGTGATTGGTATAAGTGAAGACAAGCGCCATTTTGCCCATGCCGATGGTACACCGTTTTTTTGGCTGGCAGATACTTGGTGGAAAAACTTGTGCAAGCGAATGACTTGGGAAGGTTTTCAGGAATTGACGGCCGACCGAAAGGCAAAAGGCTTCAATGTAGTCCAGATTGTTTGTGGTCCTTATCCCGATGAGGAAATGATGGAAGCACGGTGGGAGAACGAAGGAGGTTTGCCTTACGAAACTAAGGACTTCAGTATTGTCAATCCTAAGTACTTTGATTTTGCTGATAGACGTATTGAACATTTGGTGGAGGCTGGCATTGTTCCTGTAATTGTGGGTGGTTGGGGGCGTCCGCAGGGTGGAGGAGAAAGTACTTTGATGCAAGTTGGGCTGGAAGGATACAAGAGACATTGGCGTAACTTAATCGCCAGGTACGGAGCATATCCCACGGTGTGGATGGTTGGAGGAGAGGCACAGGATTCCTATGGCCCTTGGTCAGACTTGGCACAATACCTCAAAGATACAGATCCATACAATCATATTATGTGTTACCATGCTCCGGGACATCCTCGCGAGATGTTGCAGGATAATTCTATGTTTGATTTTGATATGCTCGCCATTGGGCACGATGGGATGGAAACTGTAAATCGTACTTTTGATTTGATGAATTCTTGCTTAGAAACATCTCCAAAGAGACCAGTACTTTGTGGTGAGGCCTGTTACGAAGGTCACATGCAAACCAACTTTCAATATATACAACGCCACATGTTTTGGAGCTTTATGCTCAGTGGTGCAGCAGGGCATACCTATGGTGCTGCCGGCATCTGGCATGCTGGTATTGAGGGTGATGCAGGTCATACTGGTTATTGGGGACAGGAATATGATTGGACTACATGGAAAGAAGGGATGAATTACCCTGGTTCCACACAATTGGGAATAGGCAAAAAACTGCTGGAAAAATATAACTGGTCACAGTTTGAAACACATCCCGAATGGACGGATTCCACCTACTTTGCAGCTGGGATATCTGGGAAAGTTCGTTTTATTTATCTCCCCCGACGAAATATATACAACTGGGAAGGTCCAATGATTAAAAACCTTGACCCGACTGTTGATTGGAGGGTTTATTATTTTGATCCGGCTACAGGGCGAAAGTTTGAACAAGACCCGATCAAATCAGGTCATAAAGTCAATGATGGTGTGTTGAAAACTATTTCTTACCAAAGAAATGTACCATCACCGCAGGACTGGGTAATGGTATTTGAAAGGATAAATGATTGAGGAAGTTGACTAAACTATAATTTTTGTAATATCAAATGTCTTTAAACTCAAAGAGGATTACAGACATTTGATACTGAATGGTTATTTCTTGATTAATTTTTCCTTGTTCTATTCTTCCATACTTTACCATCCTGGACAATGTGCCAAACATCATTGTTGTCGGATTGATAAGTGGCTTCAAACTGAGAGGAGGTAGCCTCTATTTTTAGTTTATTGCTCTTGTTTTGATCTAATCCGGATAAGTTGAGGTCTTCAATATTATTAGTGTAGCTTTTATTTTTTGAGCGGAATTTCCTTTGTGCATAATAGACTTCTCTTAACAGTTGCTGTTCCATTTCTCCATCAGGATCTATGAACGGGATGTTTTTACTTCCCACAGGTTGATCGGAAAACTGAACAATTCCCCATTTTTCCGGCATGTGCATGCTTATACGCCCCTGAGGTGACCATACCCAGTTGAATTCAGGATAGCCCTTTCCTGTGTCAGGATTGATTGATTTGGTGTATTTTCCATCAGTGTCCAATCGCCAGTTTACCCTTGAGAAGTTTACCCTCCATTGATCGTCATTTTTTGGTACTCTTCTGGCTGCTTCTTTTAGTACTTTCCATGGGAAAGCCAATTCAACAGTCCAGTAGTTGTCTATGTCATTAGGATCATTGATTGTACCGTCTATGTATATGCCTTTTTTTAGTCCTTTTATGTCCCATCCATTGAGAAATGTTCCCCCATCTCTATATGGTTTTATAAGCATCAAATCCCAAATAGTGCCAAGAGCATTGATTTCAAATTCATAATACTTATGAGTATCACCATCAGGGTCTATAAAAACCTCAAAATCATTTTGGTGAAAGATAACAGCATCTCTTTCTGTGTATTCAGCCCATATATGGGGTTCATATATTTTTGCTGAGATGTAAAAGTATTCATCATCCCAAAGCATTTTGGCTTGGGTTTCGTACAATGGTTTTGGTTTAGCATCTCCTTCTATATCTACAAACTTTTGGGTCCATTCTGCTTTTTTCCATGACTCCTCATCGAGTTTTCCATCTATCACCATCTCGTCTATAGGCCTGGTGGCAATATAGCGTTCCGGGCCGGAAGGTTGACCCTGACTATACGAGTTGGCATATAGCAGTGTAAATAAGGTAATTGATAAATTAAATTTGTTGAGTATATTTCCAGACATGCTGTTTTTGTTGGTTTAAATGATTGGATGTTTTCATTTATTAGTGGGGAATTTTTCGGTTTGCAATAACAATGCCGAATGAATTACTATTGTGAATATTTTTATCTTAATCAATTGGCAACTGTGTCAAAATAGTTTTATCAATATGAAAAATGTGGATTTTCTTATATGTTGGAAAGCAATTAACCCTTTTTTATAAGATATTGATCATTCTGAGATATAATTGCCCTTTAAACTAAACTATCAACTTACTATTAAAATTATGGCAGGAGCACAACCAAGCGTGATGGCAGCATCATCCAATGAAGAGAATAATTCTCAGAATTATACCAAACCATTTATCACCATATCATTCTTATTTTTTATGTGGGGATTCATCACTGTGATGAACGATGTATTGATTCCTCATTTAAAGGCGGCATTTGAGTTGAGCTATTTTCAGGCTGCATTGGTGCAATTCGCATTCTTTGGAGCTTTCTTTATTGTCTCGCTTATTTATTTTTTGGTATCTGTATCTAAAGGAGATCCGATCACTAAAATTGGCTATAAAAATGGTATTGTAATAGGCCTTGTGATTTGTGGGGTTGGTTGTTGTTTATTTTATCCTGCTGCACAGTTTCAGGCATATGGTTTTTTTCTGAGTGCCCTATTTGTGCTGGCTACAGGAGTTACCATTTTACAGATTGCAGCAAATCCTTATGCAGCTATTTTGGGAAAACCGGAAACGGCTTCAAGCAGATTGAACCTGGCTCAGGGATACAATTCTATTGGTACTACCTTGGCACCATTTATTGGGGCATTGTTGATTTACAAAGTATTTTCAGATGGTAATATTACAGTTGATTCCTTGAAATTACCTTATGTTATTTATGGTTCGGCATTCATTGTATTGGCATTGCTGGTAAGGGGAGTCAACCTTCCTTCTTTTGTAAATAAGGAGAAAATATTGAAAGGAGCAGGAGCACTGAAGTTCCGCCAGTTAAGGTTTGGGATGTTTGCAATCTTCGCCTACGTGGGTGCGGAAGTAGCCATTGGGAGTTTTCTGATCAACTATTTTGGATTGGAAAATATCATGGGGTTTGGAGAAGCTGAAGCTGGAGTTTATTTATCGTACTACTGGGGTGGTGCTATGATAGGCAGGTTTATGGGTTCTATTTCTATGGGATCAATTACCGATACGGCTAAAAAATATGGTTTGATGGCTGCTGTAGCTATCGCAGCATTTGTATTGGTTTACCTTGTTACAAGTATTAAAAATGAAAATGGTATTTTCCACATGGAATTTTTAAGCTTTTCTAAGATTGGTTTATTTCTACTTTTTGCATTGATCAATTACGCAGCATTTTTTGTTGGAAAATCGAGCCCATCCAGGATATTGGCAGTGTTTGCTTCTATCATCATAGTAATGTTGATGCTGGTTGTATTTACTGATGGCTATATCGCATTTTGGTCTGCTATAGCTATTGGCTTGTTCAATTCTATTATGTGGTCTAATATTTTTACTTTAGCCATCAAAGACCTGGGAGAGCACACCAGTCAGGGGTCATCCTTACTGGTCATGATGATAGTAGGCGGAGCTCTTGTTCCTCCAATTCAAGGTTTATTGGCTGATGTTGTCGGTATTCAGTTGTCTTTTTTACTGCCAGTGATTTGTTACTTATATATTGTGTTTTATGCAGTAAACGGATATAAACCAATGAAAAATTGATAATAACCAAACGTAATTGTTCCATGCATATTTACAGACTAATTCTTGTTTTATCTGTATTAATTTATTCTTGCTCACCTCAGGTAGAACAAACAGAAAAAAAAGTTGAGGATAGGCCAAACGTAGTTTTGATCATGACTGATGATCAGGGGTATGGTGATTTAGGATTCTATGGCAATCCTCATATCAAAACTCCGAATATTGATGCTCTTGCAAAAAAAAGCGTCAGGTTTGAGCGGTTTTTTGTATCACCAGTATGTGCACCAACGCGATCCAGCCTGATGACAGGCAGACATTCGCTACGGACAGGCATCCATGATACCTACAATGGAGGTGCAATAATGGCCGGAAGTGAAGTAACTATTGCAGAGGTTTTGAGTGAAGCAGGGTATGCTACAGGTATGTTTGGCAAGTGGCATTTGGGTGACAATTATCCCAGCCGTCCACATGATCAGGGGTTTCAGGAAACCTTACAGCACTTAGGAGGGGGTATTGGTCAGCCCGGTGATTGGCCTAATTTTCCTAAAAAGGACAGAAGCTATTTTGATCCGACACTTTGGAAAAACGGTGAGATGGTAGAAACAAAAGGATATTGCTCAGATGTATTTGCTGATGCTGCAGTTGATTTTATTGGTAACCATAAAAATGACCCGTTTTTTGTTTACCTGGCATTCAATGCTCCGCATAATCCTCTACAACTTCCGGATGAGTATTACGATATGTACAAAGACATTGATCCAAGTATGGGATTTGAAAATGACAGCCGCCCATTTCCTGACATGGATGAGAGCAACAAGGAAATCGCCAGAAAAGTATATGGTATGGTCACTAACATTGATGACAATGTAAAAAAAGTAATGGATCAACTGGAACAATTAAATTTGATTGACAATACGTTGGTCATTTTTATGACCGATAATGGCCCCTGGGGGCAGAGATACCGTGCCGGACATAGAAGCAACAAAGGTTCTGTTTTTCAGGGAGGTGTAAAAGTGCCAAGCTTTTGGAGTTTACCTTCGAAATTTGAAGGGAATAGAGAGGTCACCGTGAATACTACTCATATGGATGTTATGCCAACCTTGGCTGTTCTTTGTGGGGCGAAGTTGCCGGAAAATCTTGAATTGGATGGTAAAAATTTACTGCCCCTGATTGAAGGGAAAACTCCTGAATGGAAAGACAGAGAGATAAACCTGTATTGGAATCGTCGTTATCCTGTGCTATATCAAAACATGACTGTAGTACAAGGAGATTACAAGCTTGTAGGCCAAAATCCTGAATCTAATTCCGAAGCTGTTTTTGAACTGTTCGATTTGTCTAAAGATCCCTATGAACAAAAGGATTTGTCAGCCTCATTGCCTGATAAATTTTCGGAATTGAAATCAAATATGGATGAATGGTATAAGGACATAATTACCAGTCCCAATCTTGTCAATCAGTCCGGGGCAATCGTAAACTCTAAGTTTGAAAACCCGACTATCTTGAGTAGAAACGACGCAGGTGGTCAGGAAGGTGTTTGGTATGCAAGTACAGGTGTTTATGGATTATGGGAAGTTGAGTTTGCAGAAGCAGGGTACTATGATTTGGTTTTTAAATTTGTCGAGGAAGTAGATGCTTCTGCCGGAGGGTTGATTAAGATTCAAATCGGTACGGTTTTGCATTCAGCGAAGGTGACAGATACCAATTTGAAGGAATATAAAATGGAAAATTTGTATATCCCTAAGGGCAAAGGACAAATGATTCCACAATTGGTAACAGGAAATTGGCCTGATCAGAAAAGAATATTCCCATTTTTAATGGAAGTACACAGTAAGAAATGAGTAGTAATTTTATGGCGATAAAAACCGTTTTTGTGACATGTTTTGTTGCTTCCATCTTTATTTCTTGTTCGCAACAGGTCGAAAATGAGCTGCAAGCACCAAATGTGATTTTTATCTTAGTTGACGATTTAGGATATGGTGATCTGGGGTGCTACAACAAGGAAAGCAAAATACCAACACCGAATATTGACCAATTGGCCAATCAGGGAGTTAGGTTTATTGATGCACATACTCCTGCTTCTGTATGCGTTCCTTCCAGATATAGCCTTTTGACGGGGCAATATCATTTTAAAAACAAACGAGATTATAAAGAAGGCAGGATAGCACCAGAAAGGATAACTATTGCCTCACTGATGAAAAATGTTGGTTATAATACTGCTGTATTTGGAAAATGGCATCAGGGCATACCCAATGAGAAATCACCTGTTGAAGGAGAAGAATTAATGAATGGCCCATTAGATCATGGGTTTGACTATTTTTTTGGTATTCCAGCGTCTTTGGATATCCCTCCATACTATTTTATTGAAAATAAATTGCCAGTAGAATATCCAACTGATTCGATTGCAGGCTCTCCGGGAACAGGTTTGAGAAAAATAGAAGGCCCTTTTTATCGTGGTGGAAATATAGCTCCGGATTATTCGCATGGAAAAGTGTTGGGACAAATCACGAAAAAAGGAGTGGAATACATTTCCGGAAAAGCTAAAGAAAAGAACCCATTTTTCATGTACCTGGCACTTCCTGCTCCACATACACCTTGGTTACCTTCAAAAGAGTTCCAGGGCAAATCAAAAGCAGGAATGTATGGAGACTATACCATGCAGGTGGATGCTATGATTGGGCAAATTACCGATGCTCTCCGCAATGCCAAAATAGATGAGAATACAATAGTTTTTTTCTCCAGTGATAATGGTCCGGTTTGGTGGAAAGATGCTGTTGAGAAATATGATCACAGTGCCGTGGGTAAACTTGCCGGAATGAAAGGAGACTCCTGGGAAGGAGGTCATCGTATGCCATTCATTGTTAAATGGCCAGGAATAGCCAGGCCGGGTTCGGTAAATGATAAATTGATCTCATTTACAGATGTGCTGGCTACATTCGCAGAAATGAATCAAGTTTCGCTTACTGTAAATGATAGAGAAGACAGCCAAAGTTTTTTACCTTTATTAAAGGATAACGGCCATCCGGCTACCAGAGAAACCTTTATACATCAAAGTTCGAAAAGGATGTTTTCTATAAGAAAAGGCAATTGGAAATTTATTGATGGTAAAGGGTCAGGAGGCTTTACAGATGGGTATGATCCTTCTGTAAAAACAAGAGATAATTTTCCCGGACAACTTTATAATCTTGAAAATGATCTTGGAGAAAAAACAAATCTCTATGAATTAGAAAAGGAGAAAAGAGAAGAATTATATAACGAATTAAAGGCTTTAACAAGCGTATTGTAAATGAAGAAAGATATAAAAGTGGTAACAAGTGTATTGATTGGTTTAGTGATTATTTTCATGATTACATCCTGTAAACAGGAAAATGATTCAAATTCGAATAATCCGGTTAAAGTACAATTGACCGATTTAGTTGACTATGCCAATCCATTAATGGGTACTGATTCCGACTTTAGTTTGTCCAATGGCAATACCTACCCGGCCATTGCGCTTCCCTGGGGTATGAATTTTTGGACTCCACAGACTGCAAAAATGGGTGATGGCTGGGCGTATAAATATGATGATAAAACTATTAGAGGAATCAAACAGACTCATCAGCCGAGCCCGTGGATCAATGATTATGCTGCTTTTTCATTGATGGCTGTTACAGGTAAGATGAAATACAAAGAAGAAGAAAGAGCTTCCTATTTTTCTCATAAAGCTGAAGAAGCAAAACCTTATCACTACAAAACATATTTGGCTGATTATGATGTGGTGGCAGAAATGGCTCCTACTGAAAGGGCAGCTATATTTAGGTTTACTTTTCCTGAAAACGAGCAATCGTATATTATTCTAGATGCTTTTGATGAAGGATCTATGGTAAAGATTATTCCTGAAGAAAGAAAAATCATTGGCTATTGCAGAAACAATAGCGGAGGTGTTCCTGATAATTTCCACAACTATTTTGTTGCAGTATTTGATAAAGATTTCAAGTGGAAACATACCTGGGGAGACAAATGGAAACTGAACGAAAATTCAACTGCAAGTGAAGGAGAACATGTAGGTGCCATTATCGGTTTTGAAACAGAAACAGGTGAGCAGGTACATGTGAAAATAGCATCGTCTTTCATTAGCCCCGAGCAAGCAGAGCTTAATTTAGAAAGGGAAATAGGCAATCAATCTTTTGAACAGGTAAAATCTTCGGCGAAAGCGGCCTGGGAAAAAGAATTCCAACGCCTGTTGGTAGAAGATGACAATATTGATAATGTGCGTACCTTTTATTCTTGTTTGTATCGCCTCTTGTTATTCCCTAGAAAGTTTTATGAGCTGGACAAAGACGATAAAGTGGTGCATTACAGCCCTTACAATGGCCAGGTGTTGCCAGGGTATATGTTTACTGATAATGGATTTTGGGACACTTTTAGAGCAGTTTTTCCTTTTTTCAATCTGATGTATCCTGAATTGAACTCTCAGATTATGCAGGGCTTGGTCAATACATATAACGAATCAGGATGGCTGCCTGAGTGGGCAAGTCCGGGACACAGAGGCTGTATGATTGGTTCCAATTCGGCTTCTTTGATAGCCGATGCTTATGTAAAAGGAGTAAAGGATTTTGATGCTGAAAAATTGTTTGAGGCAGTGTTGAAAAATGCAAATGTAGAGGAAGGAAGGCCAGAGGAATCAGTTGGTAGAGAAGGATTGGATTACTACAATGAGTTGGGATATGTGCCTTACGATGTGGGTATCAAAGAAAATGCTGCCCGCTCGCTGGAATATGCCTATGCTGATTTTGCCATTGCACAAATGGCAGACAAAATGGGCAAAACAAAAGAAGCCGAAAGGTTTTACAAGCAATCAAAAAATTACGAAAAACTATATGATTCGGAAAGTAAATTGATGCGTGGAAAAAACGAAGATGGTACTTTCCAATCGCCATTCAACCCATTAAAATGGGGAGACGCATTTACCGAAGGAAACAGCCTGCACTATTCATGGTCTGTGTTTCATGACGTACAAGGTCTGATAAACCTCATGGGTGGTGATCAGGAATTTACTCAGATGCTTGATACAGTATTTACCATGCCACCGCAGTTTGATGATTCATATTATGGCTTTACCATTCATGAGATCAGGGAGATGCAAATCGCCAATATGGGCAACTATGCACATGGCAACCAACCTATTCAGCACTTGATTTACCTGTATAATTATGCCGGACAATCATGGAAGGCACAAGAAAAGGTACGTGAAGTTATGAAGAAACTTTACTCTTCAGCTTCAGATGGCTATTGTGGTGATGAAGACAATGGGCAAACTTCTGCCTGGTATGTGTTCAGTGCTTTGGGTTTTTATCCTGTTACTCCTGCCACCACGCAATATGTGTTTGGAAGTCCGTTGTTTGACAAAGTAACTATGACACTTCAAAATGGAAACAAATTCACACTTGAAGCCAAAAGCAACAGTGATCAAAATATGTACATTCAGAGTGCTTCTTTGGACAATCAACCTTTTGAAACCACATGGATAGACCATAATAAAATTCAACAAGGAGGTAAGTTGACATTTGATATGGGAAGTACACCCAATAAAAAATGGGGAGAGAAACCTGCGGCAAGGCCGTTTTCCCTTACCAAACAGTAGTCAGTATTACCAATTTTTTAAATATTACAATACAATCGCAAATAAGTTTAAATGAGTAAAATAGGGATAGGGGTAGATATAGGAGGAAGTCATATTGTCTGTTGTGCTATTGATATGGCATCCGGGCAGCCTATAGCACATACGCATGCAGAAGAAAAAGTAAACAACAAAGGTTCTAAAGATGAAATATTAGAAACCTGGGCAAAGGCAATAAACAAAACGATTGAAAAAATTGATATTGCTTCTTTGGCAGGCATAGGATTTGCCATGCCCGGGCCATTCAAATATAAAACGGGAGTAGCCATGTTTGAAGGTACTGACAAATATGAGAAACTGTACAATGTAGATATTAAAGCCAATCTAAGTCCTTTTTTGAGTGTAAAAGATATAGAAATGAGGTTTATGAATGACGCAAGTGCTTTTGCTGTAGGAACAACCTGGTTTGGGGAAGCTAAAAATACCGAACGATCTATCTCCATTACTCTGGGGACAGGTTTTGGGTCTGCACTCATTGATAGAGACCTGCCTGTAGTAAAAAGAGGAGATGCGCCTGAGCACGGTTGTTTTTGGCATCTTCCTTATAAAGACGCTATAGCCGATGATTATTTTTCTACCCGTTGGTTTGTCAATTCTTATGAACGGTTGACAGGTATCAAAATAAAGGGAGTGAAAGAAGTGGCTATGAAGGCAGAAGAAGGCAACCAATTCAATGATTTATTTATTGAATTTGGAGAAAACATGGCAGACTTCATGATTACATGGCTTAAAAAATTCAAACCGGAGGTGTTGGTAATCGGGGGGAATGTGTCTCGTGCGTTTGATCTTTTTTATCCCTCTTTTAGAGACAAATTAGTAGAAAACGATATTCAATTGAAAGTCGAAATATCAAAGCTGATGGAAGATGCCGCTTTGATTGGGAGTGCACGTTTGTTTGATGAAAGTTTCTGGGAGAAAGTAAAAGATGATCTTCCGGAAATTTGAGGTTTGATCAAGGCTTGATTATAGCAAATACGAGCAGATGAAGCCTGTCTCAACGTAACCTGTTGCAGGTTACGTTTAGCATTTGGTGTAATTTCATCTAAATTGCCAATCTTTACTTCAGTGCATTTTTTGGCAAAATATGAACGAAAAGATTCAAAAATGGGCAGTAGCTATTTCAAACGATGATGAATTTGCATTCAAATTGTTGTTTGATCACTTTTATCCCCGGCTATATGGCTATGCGTTGAGTTTGGTCAAATCCCATAGCCCCTCTGAAGAAATTGTCTCTGATGTATTTGTCAAAGTATGGAGAAAAAGAGAAAGATTAGCAGAAATTGAAAATATCAGTCACTATCTTTTTAGAGCTGTTAAAAATCAGACCATCAATTATTTAGACAAAAAAACACTTTCTTTAGTTGATCTGGATCAGGTCAGAGAAAAGGATGTTAAAGGGTTTCTTCAGCCTGATATATCGATGATGGATAGAGAACTGGCATCACAGATAGCTATAGCTATCGACAGCCTTCCACCGAGAGCAAAACTTATATTTGGTTTGATTAGGGAAGATGGTTTCAAATACAAAGAAGTGGCAGATCAGCTTGATTTGTCCATTAAGACGGTAGAAAATCAAATGAACATTGCCATAAAAAAGTTGAAGGAAAAATTAACTCCTTACTTTAAAGACAATCCTACAAAATTATCTTCCTGGCTTCTGACTTTTTAGTCAGGATCATCACTACGGGCATAAAAGTGTATAAGAACTGTTTTTCACAGGCATTTGGAGACGGTTTTGCTCTACCTATAGGTTAAAATCCAGTTTATATTCTTAGAGTAGTCGGAAATTTCTTATCAGAATTTTTCAGTGCATTTATCAATAGTTGAAAAAATAAAAAAACCTTTTGGGGGGTAATTCAATTTTCCCTGTTTATTCCCCCAAACGTATATTTCAGCAAATAACACTATACATGGAAGTCAAGTATGAAAATTTGGTCGTAAAAAAACTCGCAGGAGACATCAGCCCTGATGAGGAAATACAATTGAACGACTGGATCGAACACTCAATCGAAAACAGGGAGATTTTTATAGCCTATAAAAAGACCTGGGAAAAGAGTCAGTTGGATTGGAAAATGGATGACTCTGAAGAGGTTTATTCTAAAATCACTGATCAACTAGACCTGAGAGATGATCGCAAAGAGACAAAAACAGTATTACGCAAATCTTTTAGGGTATGGAAGATAGCTGCTATGGTGGCTCTACTTCTGGGAATGTCATTTGGTTTCTATGTTTTACAAATTGAGCATGGTGATCAGATTGGTTTGCTTTCCGACAGAGTAGTTAAAAGCACTCCAAAAGGAAAAAAGACACAAATCCGGTTGCCCGATGGTACGATGGTAAAACTCAATTCTAACAGCTATTTAGAATATCCCAAAAACTTTGGAGATGAGAGGAGAATAAAACTTATCGGAGAAGCATTTTTTGATGTGGTTAGAGATCCTTCACGTCCTTTCATTGTAGAATCTGAAAATTTAAACGTTCGGGTTTTAGGTACATCATTTAACATCAAAGCATATCCTTATGATGCTGTATATTCTGTAGCAGTCAAATCCGGTTTGGTTTCTGTCTCTGATCAGAGCAAATCTAAAAACACAGTTATCACTGAATTGAAAGCCAATGAGGTTGTGGATTATATGCATAATACTGGTGAATTTAAGGCTTATGAAATACGTGATGATCAATTTTTTGCATGGAAGGATGGCATTTTGGTATTTCAAAAAGCTGATTTTGATGAAATCATTGAAAGATTGGAAAAATGGTACGGAGTAGAATTTGAATTGCAGGGTAAACATCCTATAGCAAGCGGGTTTTCAGGCAGGTACGAAAATGCCTCTTTGCAGCATGTACTTCAGGGGATAAGTTTTGCCAATAATTTCACATTTACAATTGAAGGAAACAAAGTCATAATAAAATAAAGAGATGATAAAAGACAATACCTCATAGAATAATAAAGTCTGCAATCCAAGGAATCGCAGACTTATAGGGCATCTTATCGGTTGTTTCAACTTTGGACGGTATGCAGCAACCAACAAGACTGTCATTGATTAAAATAATGTAAAATCAATAAGCTTAAAATTATGAAATTAAATTTACTGAGACAACTGTACTTTATGAGCAGGCTGACATTTTTCGGAATTGTGATACAAACTACACTGTGTGGCCTTTTGGTAGCAGGCGACATCAATGCACAATTTAAGTCCAAAAGCCTTGATGAAATTACCTGGAATCAAAATGTTTCCGGAGCTAGTCTGGCGGATGTTCTGATTACCATTCAGGCAGAGACAGGGTTTGTTTTTGCTTTGAATGAAACCTTGGTTGATAAAAATCAAAAGGTAAACCTGAAGTTTAAAAGGGGTACATTAGGAGATCTTTTGAGGGTTATATCCAAAGAATATAAGGTTAAATTCAAAAGGATTAACAATCAGATCCATGTGGCACACAATCCTGATTCTGAATTCGATATTGAAGAAGATTACGGAAACATTATTGTGGATGTTGACATATCAGGAAAGGTAGTTGATGAAAAGAATGAGAGTCTGCCTGGAGCTACCATAGTGGAGAAAGGTACTACCAATGGTACTACTACAGATTTGGATGGGAATTATAAACTATCGGTTCCTGACGGAGCTACTATTACCATTTCTTTTGTAGGATATGAAACACAAGAGGTAGTTGTAGGCAATCAAAGTGTCATTGACGTTCAAATGGAAGTGGATGCTGCTCAACTCGACGAAGTACTTGTAGTAGGCTATGGTACTCAGCGAAAAAGAGATGTAGTAGGAGCGATATCATCCGTGAAAAGTGAGGAACTGGTAATGTCATCTACAGCTTCGATAGGCCATGCGTTGAAAGGGAAAGTTGCCGGTTTGCAAATCCGCCAAAATAGTGCTCAACCCGGTGGAGGGTTGGATATTTTGATCAGGGGAGCTGCGTCTATCAATGCAAGCAACGAACCTCTTATTGTAATTGATGGGTTTCCTATTACCAATTTGCAGCAACCTGCCAGTGGCAACAGGTACGATGGAGGTACTCAGAGTATATTTAATTCATTCAATCCCAATGACATAGAGTCTGTAGAAGTATTGAAAGATGCCAGTGCTACAGCGATATATGGTGCCAGAGCTGCCAATGGTGTGATTCTTATCACTACCAAAAAGGGACTTGAAGGAGATGTAAAAGTAGAGTACTCGTCTTCTTTTTCTTATCAGAAATACAATGATAGCTACGACACCTTTGACAAACCTGAATGGATGAAACTAAGAAATGAAGCGGCATGGGAGCAATGGTCTTATATAAACAGGGTGTATCCTTATAGCGACAAAACCCTCGAAGAAGCAAATGCCGATCCGGTCAATGGCATTCCATTTAAAAGGTTTTATTCTGATGCGGAAATAAGAAATGCTGATGCTGGAACAGACTGGCTTTCACTGGTTACCAGAGACGGGACTATCCAACAACATAATGTCTCTGTAAGAGGGGGGTCTAAAACTACCAAATATTTGCTTTCCGGCAATTATTTTAATCAAAACGGGGTGATGCAAAACTCCGCATTTGAGAGGTACTCGTTTAGATTGAATATTGATCAGGAACTTAACAAATACGTGAATTTTGGGATCAAGCTTTCTGCAAGTAAGATCAACAATCAAAATACTCAGTTGGGTGATGCCGGATTTGAACAATCGGGAATCATTCGCTCTGCAATACAACAAGGCCCGCACATCGAAGCTATTGATGAATTTGGTAATTATCCAATCAACCCTGATAATGCACTGGAACCCAATCCATATTCTCTGCTCACTATTTCCGATGAAGGTGGCATAGACCGGAGGTTGACCAATTTTTATTTGGAAGTAAAGCCATTTGAAGGACTAACTGCCAGGGTTCAGACTGGTATAGATCAAGGATTGAGTACCAGAAATACTTATTTGCCACGAACCACACTGTGGGGCAATCTGGAAAACGGAAGGGCGTCTGTAAGGTCTGAGGAAAAAAATGATAACCTTCTGGATTTCACTTTGAATTACTCAAGGTCATTCAATGAAGACCACAGTCTCAATGCGCTGGTTGGATATTCTCAGCAAACTTTCAATTCAGAAGCTAAAAATGCCGGTAACAATGATTTTATTACTGATGCATTTTTATGGAACAATCTTAATGCCGGAGCTGGCACTAAAGTGGTAGGTTCTACCAAATCCAAAAATAAATTTGTGTCTTACTTTGGAAGGCTTAACTATGTGTTTAAAGACAAATACATTTTAACTGCAACAGTACGTAAAGATGGAGCAAGTGTATTTGCAGACAACAATAAATATGGCATTTTCCCTTCGGCAGCCATAGGTTGGAATATCGCCGATGAAGCATTTATGAGTGGTGTCAGCGATAAAATTTCGCAATTGAAATTAAGATTGAGCCACGGGCAAACAGGTAATGCAGATATCGGAGGCAATGCATTTGCTGCTTATTATGCACAACCAGCCTATTTGAATCCAAATGAGTCACCTATCATCGGGGTTTTTGCCTCTCGATTGGACAATCCTGATTTGAAATGGGAAACTACCACTGAAACTAACTTAGGTCTTGACTTTGATTTTTACAGGGGTAGAGTGTCAGGTTCACTCGAAATTTACAACAGAGAAATCTCAGACTTACTGACTGAAAAACCAATAAATGCTTATCATGAAGTAAATACCGTTTGGGCAAATATTGGTAAAACGCAAAGCAAAGGAGTAGAACTTACTTTGAGCACTGTGAATATCAACAAGCAGGACTTTAAATGGAGAAGCACGTTTACTTTTTCCAGATATCGGGACAGATGGAAAGAAAGAGCTCCAGACTGGAAACCATCCATCTTTGAAAATGCTGATGACCCTATCCGTTCGCAGTTTTTTTACCTGTCGGACGGGATAATGCAAATAGGCGAAACCGTAGCTGCACAGCCAACATTGCTGCCGGGACAAATAAAGCTTCAAGACCTTGACGGTTTCAAAAGAGACGCTTTTGGAGATCCTGTGGTGGATGAAAATGGAAGATTTATCAAGCTAGGGGAGCCCGATGGTATTATTGACCAGGCAGATCAGGTACTTAAGGGATCTTCTGATCCGGGATTTATTGCCGGATTTAGCAACACATTGAGGTACAAAAACTTCGAATTGAATTTTCATTTCAACGGAATGTTTGGGCGAAGCATTGAAGATCGCACCGATTTGGTTTATGGTGTAACTGCCGATGGAACCGTTTCACAAGGGTATAATGCACTGAAAAGCGTACTCAATAGATGGACTCCCGAAAATCCTTCTACTACAAGGCCTAGTTCTTTGTATGGATATTCTCAATATTCGGCAGGAGACTTTTTTCTACAAGATGCATGGTTTGTCAGGCTTCAATACCTGTCTTTGTCGTACAACATTCCCAATAAATTATTTGGAAATGTAATTTCAAACGGTGCTATCAGGTTTGATGCGCAAAACCTTTTTCTTATCACTCCATACAATGGAATTGACCCGGAAACTGATGGTATTATCGCTGCTTATCCTAATGTGAGGACATTTACATTGGGTATTGATCTGAAATTTTAATCCAAAACACTGAGAAATGAAAAATCTAAAAATATTCATGGTTGGGTTATTTGCCATTCTGTTTACAGGTTGTGAGCAAGACCTTCAGCCCGTAAACTTTGATGAAATCAACCCAAGTATTTTTCCTGCTTCTGAAGCAGATGTTGAAGCCATACTGGCTTCTGTTTATCACCCTTTAAGGGGGTCTTGGTGGGATGGTATCCACTCTACTTCCGAAAGGGGGATCATGTTTGTTCTTGATGCAACTACTGAAATACTTCATGGTGGTTTTGGTGTTCAATTGAGTGCATCAGTTCACAGTTACAATCCCACCACTACAGGTATTGTTTTTTACTATGACTGGTATCATAATAAAATCAGCCGAATGACTTTGAGCATTGACAGGATAGAAAAATCCGATGTAAATGAAAATGTAAAAAAACAGGGCATAGCCGAAATAAGATGTGCCAGGGCTTTGTTGTGTTATGAACTGTTTGATATGTATGGGCCGTTGGTAGTAGCTCCTTTGGAGGTGTTGCAAAATCCGCTGATTGAAGCACCACTTGCCAGACTATCGCACGAAGATATGGTCAACTTTATAGAAGCGGATCTAATTGCTGCTGCTGAAGATTTGCAGTCTCCCGCAGATACTCCTTATGGCAGGTTTAGCCAGGGAATGGCGAGAATGCTTTTAATCAGACTGTATTTGCATGAAAAAAGATGGGCAGATGTAGAAGAGCAGGCCAATGCTATTATGGACATGAATCATTATGAGCTTGAAGAAGATTATGTAGGATTGTGGGGTTTAGAGGCACCTGTAGATAGCAAAGAGGTGATCTGGGCGATTCCGGCTGATTATGCCGGAACAAGCGAAAATCAATGGCAGTTGATGGTGCTACCGGAAAACTATCCGGGTAGAGGTGGATGGAGTACCATTCAAAGTACCTGGATGTTTTATGATTCATTTGAAGCAAATGATATTCGTAAAACCATGCTAATTGCTGAATATACAGGAACGGATGGGATTACCTACAATAGATCCAATACTGGAACCAATATCCAATACGGCCCTATTCCATTAAAAATAGCTACGGATCAGGATAGAAATACCGGATTGACCACTGTTGATATGATTATTTATCGATACGCCGATGTGTTGCTGTCTAAGGCAGAAGCATTGGCGAACAAAACCGGAACACCTGGTCAGGAAGCAATAGATCTGGTGAATATCGTCAGGGATAGAGCGCAGTTAGATCCTTTGGATTTGGCAGACTATTCAGATATTGACGCTTTCAATGAGATGATTCTTGTGGAAAGGTCGCATGAGTACTGGTGTGAAAATGGACAGTATCGTGCTGATTTAATCAGACACAACAAATACACCGAGCACGCCAATTTACTTCATGGTGCTGCCAGCGAGAGTGCTGACTACAAAAACGTTTTCCCGTTTTCTCTGGAAAGAATTAGCGAAGGAAAAGGAGAATTCAAACAAAATCCAAAGTACAATTGATTCTACGTTAGTGTGTGTTTCGGCTCATAATTGTTCCGGGATACACACTAATTTTTAAAGTTGATTTGAAATTATGAAGTATAAATCAATAGTATTCCTTCTTTCTGCTCTAATGATAATTAGCTGTGGAGGAGGAGAGGTAGAACCGGTAAAAAAGTCAGAGGTCATCTATGAAGTTACCGATGAAGTGATCTCCAATCCGGAACGTGGTTTTGTGCATGCCTGGTCTGTGTTTTCTGAAGGTACACCTGTGAGTGTAGAAGCCCTCAATAATTTGAAGAAAGAACATGTGAGCCTTGTGTGGAGGGTCTATTATTTAGAAAAATTTAAAGATTCGCCTTTAAGTGATGCTCAGCTGAGTTTGGTTAAAACCGATTTTCTAAGGATGAGGGAGGCAGGTGTCAAATGTATTGTGCGTTTTGCATATACAGATTCTATGGAAAAAGATGATGCTCCCTATAATGTTATTGAAGGGCATTTGGATCAGCTTAAACCTGTTTTTCATGATAATGCCGATGTTATCGCATTTTTTCAGGCTGGATTTATAGGTGCATGGGGCGAGTGGCACACTTCAAGTAATAATTTAACAACATTGGAAAACAAAAAACTTGTGATCAACAAGTTGTTGGAAGTGTTGCCAAACGAAGTGAAACTACAGCTGCGTACTCCCGCATTTAAGCAGGAATTTTTCGAAGAGACCGAAGCAATGAATGCTGACGTTGGTTACTCCTCTGACAATATTGCGAGAATCGGTTTTCACAATGATTGTTTTATGGGTAGTTCGGATGACTATGGTACTTATCAGGATGTCAAAGCAGAGAAGTTGTACATTAGTCAGGAAGCTTTGTTTGTGCCTACAGGAGGAGAAACATGCCCTCCTAGTGGTGTTCCTTCTGCTTCGTGCAATACTGCCGAAACGGAAATGTCGCTTTTGAAATGGTCGTATCTCAATTTGGATTGGTATGGCCCGGTGTTGGACTTGTGGAGAGCCAATAGTTGTTTCGAAGATTTCGAGAGGAAGCTTGGATACCGGCTTGCATTGCTGTCTTCAGAGCTTGAGCCAGGCACTAGTTTAGGCCAGATGTATAATTTGAAAATAACCCTGGGCAATTTTGGATTTGCTCCGGTTTACAATGTGAAGAACACATTTCTAGTTTTACGAAATAAAAGTGACAATAAGTTGCACAAAGTAGAATTGGACTTTGATATACGTCGTGTTGTTCCAAAGGTCGAATATACGTTGGCAGAAGAAGTGGATTTGTCGGGTATTCCTACAGGAGAATATGAGTTGCTTTTGAAAATCGAAGATCAATTCACAAGTCTGGCTGATAGGCCGGATTTTAGTATTCATCTGGCAAATGAAGGGATTTGGGAAGAGGAGACCGGAATGAATAAGTTATTACACACGTTGATAATTACGCAATAATGAGTTTTAAAAAATTAAATAATATAATTATGAAAAAGATATATTTATTGATGTCTATAGTAGCGGTTGTGCTGGTAGCCGGCTGCTCATCTGACGATGATGGTGACATGGGAGTTAAACCTGTTGCTGATTTTTCTTATGCAAATGACGGAAGCACATTTACATTCACCAATCTTTCAGAAAACGGTTCTACCTACAGGTGGGATTTTGGAGACCTTGGTTTTATTTCTAATGAAGAAAATCCAACTTATACCTACGGAATAGGAGGAGAAATACTCGTTTCCTTAACTGTTACCAATGAATTAGGTGGAGAAGATTTTATATCGAAAACTATTGTAGCTCCTGAGATCATCATAATAGATATAGAAATTGATGGTGAGTTTGATGACTGGGAACATGTGGAAGTAGCGGCAGAAAATACTCCTGGAAATGGCTCTGTTCAGACCATGAAAATTTGGACGGTAGGTTCAAAAGTCAATGTATATCTAGAAGGCAATACCAATATGCAAATGGAATTGGTGGATATGTACATCAATTCAGATGGAGACATCCAAACTGGCTTTTTGCATTCACAGTGGTCGGAAGGTTCAGGTGCAGATTATTTGTTTGAAGGCCCAATGGTCAGTAATGGATGGGGTTCTTTTTATGAGCATACTGACCCGGCAGGAGGCTGGGGGTGGAATGCCATAGCCGGATCGGGAGCTAGTTTGGTTTCGTCAGGATCAGTGAGCATATCGGCAGAAAAAAATGCAATTGAATTTAGTATTCCGAAAGCAGCCTTGGGTTCACTTGGAGAAACAATTGGTTTTGCATTTACCGAAATGACTTCCGGTTGGGCTTTGGTTGCCAATTTCCCTGAAGCCAATTCTTTTGTAACAGTGGAGCTTTAAAAGTGTATGTGCCAGAAATAGAACAATCAGTTTTTAATTGAATATTGATTGTAACAAAGATGAAATGATGGAAAAGCTACTGTATTTTGATGCAGTAGTTTTTTTGTTAAGGTATTATTGTGATTTTCCTTAAGTTGATCATATCTTGAATCGTAAGGTTTTAATAATTTGACAAGTCATCATAAATCTATAATTTGGTGCAATGAACCGCATCGATCGCCTCACCGCTATTTTAGTAAAGCTGCAAAGCAAAAGTGCTACCTCTTCTCAAGAACTTGCTGACCATTTTGATATTAGCCTGAGGACAGTTTACAGGGATATTCGGGCTTTGGGAGAAGCCGGAGTACCGATAGGCCTGGATCAGGGCAGAGGCTACTTTATCGTTGATGGTTACCATTTGCCGCCGGTAATGTTGACCAAAGAAGAAGCAGGTGCAATTTTATTGGCGGGCAAGCTTATGGAGAAAATGGGAGACAAGTCTGTCTCTGCGGGTTTCAATAGTGCATTGATGAAAATCAATTCAGTGTTAAAGGGAGAACAAAAAGATTTCGTGGAAAATCTCGACAAGTACATCTCCGTTGTTAGACCTCAGGTTCCGAAAAACGAAAACTTTCCCGATCATTTTTTAGCTGATTTGAAAATAGCCTTGGTGAATCATAGATTGGTGGAGTTTGATTATTATTCCCAATATACAGATAAGAGTAACCTGCGACAGGTGGAACCTTTGGGTTTGGTTTTTTACTCTGGTCATTGGCACCTGATAGCTTTCTGTCGTTTGCGTCAGGATGTGAGGGATTTCAGAACGGATCGAATTATGAAACTGCGGTTGTTAGAAGATCACTTTGAGCCGAAATTTAATGGAGAATACAAGCACCTGATCAGAAGTGTAATGCACGGGAGTGAGGTGCAAGAGGTGAAAATAAAAGTTTCATTTGAAGTTGCACGGTTTATATCAGATCAAAAATATTACTACGGATTTGTCAGTGAAGAAAGAAAAGTGGAATATGTAGAAATGACTTATATGGTAGGGAATTTAAACTACTTTGCCAGATGGTTGATTATGTACGGGGCAGAGGCAGATGTAGTTGAACCTGCGCAATTAAGAGAAGAAGTGGTAAAGGTTGTGAACGAACTTAGTGTACATTATGCTACTGCTGACATAGGGTTGTCACCATGATGACACATATTTGGGTATGAATGCAGTAGAATCTTTTATAATGAACCTGCCAAAACCTCATGCCAAACTGATGTTTGAATTGCGTGATATCATTCTTCAGTCTTTGCCCGGATGTGAAGAGAAAATCAATTATAAAGTTCCGTTTTATTCTTACCTGAGGGGGCTTTGTTACTTGTATATTCCTGCAAAACAAAAGGATATAGTGGCTTTAGGGTTTTGTCAGGGTGCGCAACTGAGCAATGTTCATGGTCTTTTGACTGGGGATGGTAAGTTTGTCAGGCTTATTGAGTTTGATATTCGCCAGACTTATGATATGGATTTGGTACGTGAAACCATTCAGGAAGCAGTTTTGCTACAGGAAATTCTATACAAGAAAAAATAATTTATCACCACTGACATAGGGTTGTCACTCCGCAGTTTTTCATTTGTCTTAAACAAACAATTAAAAGAGCAATATGAAAGATCAGGTAGTAGAACTTGTCGTTTACGAGGTTAAAAAGGAATTATCGGACGGCTTTATCCATGACATCATACCAAACTTCAGGAAATTGATTCTGTCATTTGGTGGGATTGTTTCTTATCATACTTATAGTTCACTGAACAAAGATGGTGTCTATTATGACCATGTAGTTTGGGAAAATCCAGAGTCTGCAAGTGTGGCTATTCAAAAGTTTGAAAAAGTGAGAGAAGAAGGCAAGCACAAAGAGTTGCTAAATTCTTTCGAAAAAGTAGTATTTATGGATCATTTTAAACTGGTATCGTAATGGAAGTGATGGCACAAAAAGTTGATTTAAAAAAAGAGTTTCCTATGTATTATAGAGCGGGTAAAAGGCCTGAAACAATAGATGTGGAAGAAAGTGAATTTTTGTCATTGTCTGGAATGGGAGCACCGGAAGGCAATCTGTTTATGGATAGCATTGCAGCCATCTATGCTGTGGCTTACGTCGTAAAAAAAGGATACCAACAGATCGGGCTGGATTTTGTCGTTCCCAAGCTCGAATGTTTTTGGTGGGTAGAATCTGACCTTTCTTTCGACGAAACACCGAGAAAAGAATGGTTTTGGGAGCTGCTCATACGAATGCCGGGATTTGTTGGAGCAAAACAAGTAGATGATTGTATTGCTGAGGTAATTCAAAAGAAAAACATTTCTTTAGCGAATGAAGTCTATTTGAAAAATTTCGCAGAGGGAAAATCTGTTCAGATAATGCACATAGGATCTTATGAGGAAGAGAAACCCTCGATTGATAAATTATTGGAGTATGTGGCAAACGAAGGATTAGAAATATGTGGGCATCATCACGAGGTGTATATTTCAGACCCACGAAAAACTCCTGCTGAAAAGTTGAAAACGATACTTCGCTATGCAGTGAAGAACAAATATTAAACATGAAGGCTGGAATTATATTGATCCTTCTCAAGGGTATAACTTTAGGAATGGTTTTACCATCTACTTACACATCCAATAAATTTTGATATGACAAAACCTCTTAAAAACTATTTCGATTCTGATTTTGTATCTCGTCTGGCTGACGAACTTGTTGGTGTATATCCTTTGTTCGATTCCGTGGGCTTCCATAAGGCAGTTATAAACAAAGATTGGGAAGACAGAGAGCTCAAAGGCAGGATGAGACATATATCGGTTTCACTTGGAGTTTTTTTACCGGAATATGAGGTAGCAGTAGAGTTACTGAAAATAATAGCACCTAAATTCAATGGTTTTACTGCAATGGTATTTTCTGATTTTGTTGAGGTACATGGACTGGATGCTCCGGATATTTCTCTGGATGCATTAGAACATTTCACCAGGTACTCTAGTGCTGAATTTGCTATTAGGCCCTTTATCATTGAGTATGAAGAGCAAGCCATGAAGAGAATGTTAGTTTGGTCAAAAGATGAAAATCATCACATAAGGAGGCTTTCTTCAGAGGGGTGCAGGCCGAGATTGCCTTGGGCTATGGCGTTACCTAAATACAAAAAAGATCCTTCACCGGTTTTACCCATTTTGGAAAATCTAAAAAATGACGAATCTGAATATGTGAGAAGGAGTGTTGCCAACAACATCAACGACCTCACAAAAGACAATCCTGATATTGCTTTAGAAATTGCAAGATCATGGTTTGGCAATTCTACAAAAACCGACTGGATACTTAAACATGGGATGAGGACATTGCTGAAGAAAGGCGATCAGGAGGCTCTTCGAATTTTTGGATTCAATGAAAAAGTAAATGCAAAAGTCTCTGACCTGAACTTATCCGAAGTTGAGGTGAAGATAGGGGAAGAACTCCAATTTGATTTCAAAATCACCAATTTGGATTTGAAGAAATCTTCATTGAAAGTAGGTTACATGGTGGGGTATGTGAAGGCTTCAGATAAAGTATCGGAAAAGATTTTCCACGTATCTGAATTGACGTTTGAGCCAAAACAGACAGTTTCATTCAACAAGAAATTGTCATTCAAAGACCTGACCACACGCAAGCATTATCCGGGTGGTCATTATCTGTTTATTGCGATCAATGGAAAAGAAATGGCAAGAGTACATTTTGAAGTAACCGGATAAAATTGCCAGGATTAACATTCATAATTAAGAGGCTATTTTTGACTTACTTTCTTTGAGTTCAATACCTTCAGGTGACGCTATAAAACGCATAATCGAATTGATCACATGCTCATTCCAAAGCATTTTGTAATGCCCTATGCTTTCAAGTGTCACCAGTTCTGAGTTGTTCCATTTTTTATGCACTGCAATAGAGTTTTGATAGGGAAGAACTTTATCCTGACGGTCATGAATGAGCAGTAGCTTATTATAATTAAATGACTTGTGCATGTCTTCAATATTCATTTCAGCAACAGGTTTCCCAATGAGTTTTTGAGCCATTTCCAGAGTTTTTTCGAACGCCTTATCACTTAATTTGACAAAGGATTGATAACCTTGCAGCACTTCCCCGAATTTGTTGGGGTTTGTTAGCAGGACTAGTTTATCAATATCGAATCTGGAGTCGGCCAAAGAAAATGTGCTGACTGCAGACCCAAAGGAATGAGCGATTACCGAGAAGGGCTTATCCGGATACATTTTTTCAACTACAGCCAAAAAATATTCCCGACAAATTTTGAGATTGGCTCGTTTAAGTTTGGAAAACCCATGAGCAGGAAGGTTAAATGCTACTACATAATATCCTTGTTCCACCAGTTGGAAGGCTATGGCAGCCATACTTCCGGCGTTGCTGTCCCACCCGTGTACCAGCAGTACTAAAGGGTTTTTAGGATCACCCAATTCATAACAATCAATGTCTTCTAAATGATGGGAAATTCTAAAGTGGCGGCTAAGGTTGTAAAATTGCCTTTCATTTTTTCGGACAATTTTTTTCCTTGTTTTTTGGAAAAGAAGAAATGCATGTTTTCCGGCCAGAGTAGGTGTAATCATGGAAAGCGTTTTGAAATAGAGTTTAATTATGCGTATCATAATTTTAAAGGATTATAATATACCAAACGGTATATTTATGTTTAAATTTTTTTATTTTTTCAATTCTTCATCAATCATTTTGTCCAAAAAATCCATCATTTCGTGTAAGTATGTTCTGTCATTCATGGTGACAGCCATGAAAATGCTTCCCTCCATTAGTGCAAAAATCCTATAGGCGTATTTTTTTGGGTTAACCGTCTCTTTTATTCCTCCGGTATCTATCCCTTTTTGAATTAAAAAGACGAGATTGTTTTGAAAGTCTGTAATCACCTGTTGCACTTTTTGAAGCAACTGAGGATTATTGTTCTTGGCATCTACGCCTATATTTAATATGGGACAACCACCCAACGTATTGCTGTAATCGTGGTATCCTCTATAGAATTCAGTCATTGCATACAACTTCTCTATTGGAGTTTTTACCTTTCTGGTGTAAGATCTCATCTCTTCAGAGATTTTTTTTATATTAAAATCAAAGGCTGACAGAGCAAGTTGTTCCTTGTTTGCAAAATTACCATATACAGCTCCCTTCGTAAGCCCTGTTGCTTTGGTTATTTCAGCCATACTGGTGCCTATATAGCCGTGTTTGTTGAATACCGGGGCTACAGTTTCGATGATAAACAGGGAAGTACGTTCAGCTTTTGAGAGCATTGGTAAATTAATTTCTGGCAAACATATATAAAAAATACCAATTGGTATAATAAATAGGGATTATTTTAAGCATAAAAAAAGGGAATGATCTCCTCATTCCCTTTCATTCGAATATTTATATGGCTTCTATTCGTTGTGAAGCCATGCTTTTTTAGCAAGCAATTCTTCTTCGGTTTCTTCATAATCAGGATCATCCACACAACAATCTACAGGACATACCGCTGCACATTGTGGTTCTTCATGAAATCCATTACACTCGGTACACTTACCGGGTACTATATAGTAAAGTTCGTCCGATACCGGTTCTTGATTTTCGTTTGCATCTACTTCTGTTCCATCCTCCAGTTCTACTTCTGTGAGTGCTGTGCCACCTGCCCAGGTCCATTCAATTCCTCCTTCGTAAATGGCAGTATTCGGGCATTCCGGTTCACAAGCTCCGCAATTGATGCATTCGTCTGTTATAATGATTGCCATTTTGTTCTGTGTTTATTGTACTTAAAAAGTTAAGTGTGCAAAATTAAACATTAATTTTGCCCGCCAAAGATTTTGAATTATTTAATCCGATAAATTCCGAAATATGATAGACAAAGACAGAATTGTGCCATTCGTCCAACTGGGAGACTATATTGATGCACTTTTGAATGGTGATGATAAGGAGTTTTTTCAGGCTGTTCAAAATCAAAACAACTGGTTTACAGAAGAAAGTGTCAGGTTTTCATTGTTGGGTATCAGGAAATTTTTGGATAGGGAAATACTTGAAAAATGGACTGGTAATTATACATTACCCAAAGATTCGAATAAACGAATAGGGGTGATAATGGCTGGTAATATTCCCCTGGTTGGATTTCATGATTTGCTTTCTGTACTTATATCTGGGCACCATATTATGGTGAAGCCCGGATCACAGGACAGCTTATTGATGACCAAAATAATTAATACGCTGATAGAGATTGAACCGGAATATAAGGCCAGGATAGAAATCGTAGAGAGACTCAATGATGCAGATGCTTTTATTGGTACGGGTAGTGATAATTCAGCCAGATATTTCAAATATTATTTTGGAAAGAAGCCACATATTATCAGAAAAAACAGAACTTCTGTTGCTGTTTTGACTGGAAATGAATCAGAAGAAGACATTCACAATCTGGGGAAAGACATCTTTACTTATTATGGACTGGGATGCAGAAACGTATCAAAGGCCTATGTGCCTCAGGGGTATAGCTTCCAGTTTTTCCTGGACTCATTGCAGCAGTTTGAGTCAGTGGGAGACCATCATAAGTACAGAAACAATTATGATTACAATAGGTCAATTTATTTGGTGAATAGAGAGCCTCATTTGGACAATGGGTTTTTATTGGTAAAAGAAAGCAAGGAATTGGTGTCTCCTATTTCGGTACTGTTTTATGAGCAATATGAGAGTAAAGAGGAGTTGAAGTCTGTTTTGAAGGAAAATGAAGGCAAGATTCAATGCATCATAGGAGAGGAGTATATTCCGTTTGGCAAGGCGCAAGAACCGGAGGTGTGGGATTATGCTGACGGGGTGGATACACTGGAGTTTCTTAGCCAGTTGTAGTTATGTTTTTTTTGTTGAGATCAAAAGATTTTTTTGTTAAATTAGTAAGATGAAAAACGAAGAAAGAATTATAGAAATCCTTGCAGAATCTTTGAGAAAGCAAGACAGGCAGGAAGAATTGTTGACCAAGCTAGTTGAATCTCATATAAAGCAAGGGGAAACCATGGAAAAGCATGGAGTTATATTAGAAAAGCATGGAACAATATTGGAACGACAGGGTTCATTGATAGAAAAGCAAGGAGTCATCCTTGAAAAACAAAGTGGCATCCTTGGTAAGCTGTTGGAAGGACAGGAGCGGCTAACAACAGAATTTCACAGGATGAATGATCACTTGCTCACCAAACAGAATAAAATGGAAGACCGTATCGTGCGCCTTGAGAATAAAGTCTTTAAAGCATAACTCAGCAATCCTTCAACTCACAATCTTCTTCTTCGCAATCCATCTCTATAGTGACATGATCTATGGCATTTTGACTTATTACTTCTCTTACTTTAGCTTTTAATAACATTTGTTCCTGCATGTCAATGCCTTTTTTCAATACGATATGTATGCTCATGACATGATAATTGCCATCCATACTCCAGATGTGCATGTCGTGAATGCCTTTTACCTTTGGGAGTAACATGATCTTTTGTTTCAATGTTTTTTGATCCGGCTCGGAAGGGTAAGCCTGAAGTACAATTTTAAAACTCGTTTTCAGGTTTTTGAAAACATTATAAAGAATAAATCCAGTAATCAGCAACGATAAAACAGGATCGATAATGGGAACCGAATAAAACATCATTACCATGCTGGCAATCAACACTGCTGCCCAGCCCAATACATCTTCCAGCAGGTGGAGAGACACTACTTTTTCATTGAGGGATTTCCCTTTTTTCAATTTAAAAACAGCAGCCCCATTTACGATTATTCCTAATATGGACAATATCAGCATACCTTTAGCATCGGGTTGTACAGGATTCCAAAGCCTGGGTAAAGTTTCCCTTATTATAAGGAGTGACCCTACCACCAGTACTATCGAATTGATGATAGCTCCCAACACTGAAAATCTCTTGTAACCGTAGGAAAATGTTTTATCCCTGCCTTTTTTGGACAGCTTTTGAAAGTACCACGACATTCCCAGGCTGAGGCTATCTCCCAGGTCGTGAACAGCATCGGATAGTATCGCCATGCTATTCACATACAGCCCACCGATAAGTTCGATAATCGTAAATACCAGATTCAGGAAAAATGCAACTTTGATATTTCCTACATCGTGGTGGTGCTCATGTGAGTGCTGATGTCCCATTTTGTTTAACTATTTTATTGTCTAACCCTTATTCTGTCTTTTAGTTTTCGCTAGTTGGCCGTTGACCGTTGACTTTTAATAAAGATAGAGAAAAAGCGAAATTCATCCATTATTAATACTTGGATTTACTCTGGAATTAAAGCTTCTTCCTTCACGAATCCGTTCCGAAACCTGCCTGTTTCATCCTCTCTTTGCGAATCTTATCCTTCCTTGACCAGTTTTTCCTCCTTCCTCAGACTCTTACTGCTTTCACTCCGAAGTACCTCCCTTCGCAGACTCCCTGACTGCCCCAGGTAGTTGTTCTGCGATCCCAGGGTACGCCACCTCGCCGGATTTATTCCGGCGTCCCTTCGGGTTTTCTTACATAGTCAGCTCTGCACACCAGAGAAAACAGACATATCTCGGAACACCTGCCTGGGGCAGTCAGGAATCTAGTGAGGTGGTGAAGCAGAGGGGTGCCGGAATACCTGCCTGACGGCCGGCAGGAGTCCGGCGAGGTGGTTACTCCCTTCCCGGATTTATCCGGGACTTATTTCTTCCCAAAGCTGTTCTATTCTTTCTTCCTATACCTGTTTCATCTTTTCTTCTCAGACTCCTGCTGTCTAGGCAGTTGTTCTGCGATCTGTCTTTTCCCCAACTGTCAATGCAAGAAAACTCCAAGGGACACCGGAACAAGTCCGGTGAGGTGGATACTTCGAAATACCTGCCTGGGGCAGTCAGGAATCTAGTGAGGTGGTGAAGCAGAGGGGTGCCGGAATACCTGCCTGACGGCCGGCAGGAATCCGGCAATGTGGTTGCTTCATACTAAGGTTATTCAGACATCAAATTCTCCTCATTTGACTTCAAAAATAGTGATTCAATTCTTACCTTTAATTCCATGTCCGTTTCGGTAAATTACTTTGTCTATATCATTACCAACAAGAACAATACAGTGTTGTACACCGGATTTACAGATGATTTGGAGAGGAGAACCTATGAACATAGAAACAAGATTCACAAAGGTTTTTCTTTGAAATACAATTGCTTCAAACTGGTGTATTTCGAGGAATTTAAAGAGATGGCAGATGCCCTTCATCGTGAAGTTCAGTTGAAAAAATACAGGAGAAAGTGGAAGGAAAACCTTATCAATGAGTTCAATCCAGATTGGAGGGACTTGTATGAGGATTTCGTTGTTGATTAATTCGTTCTTCCCCTGCCTGTTTCATCTGTCTTTTGCGGATCTTATCCTTCCTCAGACTTACCTCCTTTGCGGACTCCCTGACTGCCGTCCCAGGCAGTTGTTCCGCAATCTGTCTATTTTACAATGAGATGTCAGGGCTGGCAATATAAGAAAACCCGAAGGGACGCCGGAACAGGTCCGGCGAGGTGGTTACTCCCTTCCCGGATTTATCCGGGACTTCTTTCTTCCCAAAGCTGTTCTATTCTTTCTTCCTATACCTGTTTCATCTTTTCTTCTCAGACTCCTGCTGTCCAGGCAGTTGTTCTGCAATCTATCTTTTCCCAAACTGTCAATGCAAGAAAACTCCAAGGGACACCGGAATACCTGCCTGACGGCCGGCAGGAGTCCGGTGAGGTAGATACTCCGAAGTACCTCCCTTCGCGGACTCTGTTCTGCGATCTGTCTGTTTTCTCTGGTGTGCAGAGTTGACAATGTAAGAAAACCCGAAGGGACGCCGGAATACCTGCCTACGGGCAGTCAGGAGTCCGGCGAGGTGGTAATAGAAAGGAATCTACAATTTACGGATTCTCCCACAACGGTTCTGAAAAAGGTACTATTTCCATACCTGCATGCATGACCATGCAGATAAATCACATTACCCATATGAATTCATAGAAATAGTTCATTTTCATAACAATTAATGAAGTATTTGCTTATGCGAATATATATTTCTTCTTTAATTCAATTCTTGGGTTATCCTAAAAAATCCTCATTTTTTTTGAAAAAAAGTGACTTTTTTTTGCGGTGTTAACTGTAAATTATCCTGTTTAACAAACTATTAACTGAAATAATTTATCTTACTTGCTATCAGGTAGTTACGAAATGATGCAATTATTTCATGTATAATCTTTTAAGAAATAGTAGGATAATTCAGAGTGTGTCGTTAAGTTTACAATTGGATAAAAACCGTTTTATTGAAACACGAATACAACCGCCAACTTATGAAGACATCTAATACGCCTTTGACAGGGACTTCTTTCCCTATTAGTAGTATTCCTTCTGAAAAACTTAATTTCCTGACTCCATCAGGCCTGTCTTTGGGCAGTACTCCTGATTCGGGATATCCAAATAAAAAACTCAAAAAATCTTCTTACTCATTTACAACAACCATGAAAAATCTCATCGGTAAATCAACTGCCGTTAAGGCAATTCTGTTTTTATTTCTTTTCATTGGAATATCTGCCACTGGGTTTTCCCAAACAGTAACCTTAGATTTCAATGATGCTCCTAAGGATGCAGAAGGCAATACAGAATTAACTAATACAACTGTGCATTATGAAGACAACTATAAAATTACAACACTACAGGTCTTTTCTTCTGCTACTTTCCCTTTCATTCGCTTGAGTGATGCCCAAACAGCAACCATAGAGGAAGTCGTTGGAGGTATCCCTTCGGTGACCCTCACCTCATTGGTTGTAAGAAATACTAGTGGGGTGTCGGGCACTTTGACAATAGGTGGAGGAACCTATACTGTAGCTGGTACAGAAAATACTACAATTGATATTACTGATTTTATAGGCTCTCCTGATTGGGTTTTTGAATCAGGAGTGTTTACAATGGAATATAGTGGTGTGGGATCTTTGATTGAAGTTGATGATGTTATTGTTACAGAATTAACGGATGTTATACCTCCTACCATTACTAGCATCTCTCGAAGCATTCCTACTCAGGAATTTACTAATGTAGATGATGTAACATTTGAAGTTGTATTCAGTGAAGAAGTGACTTTTTCGGTGAGTAGTTTCACTTCTACTATTGGTGTCATCAATAGTGCTACGGGTACTGCTGGAATGACAGCCACTGTAAATGTAAATGGTATTGCGTCTGCTGATGCTGTTTTGAATTTGAGTGTTGTTTCGCAGAATGTTCATGACATAGCTCATAATACTATGACTGTCGCAGATGAAACAGGAGAGCAGACTTATACGATTGATAATACTGCACCTACCAATCAGAATGATGTTTTAACAGCCAGTATATCTGTCCAAGGTGGCGTTAGTGTTGGTATTACCGCAGGACTTGCTGTTGATGTCAATTGGCTGGCGCCATCTGGTACAACCGATTTTGTGGCTAGTGCTACTGTAACCACTGCCTCGGGCGATGCTACAAGCATAATAACACCTGCTGATGAAGGGGACTACCATCTATTTGTAATTGATGCTGCAGGCAATGTTTCTGTAGAATCTACTGCTGTTTTGGCAGTGGATAATACACCGCCAGCAGTAGCCATTGATCTGGTTGCGGGTTCTGACTCAGGATCATCAGACATTGATGATTACACCAATGATACAACCCCTACATTTAATATAACTGGTGAGAATTCTACTTCCGTTCAGATTGATTTGGTAGGTGTACCAGTAGCAGCAACAACAACGGTACAATCTGGCGTAGCATTGGATGCAACCTTCGATGGCGATGCGGATTTAACTACAACAATTACCCTTGATGGTGATGGTGTATATACCTTCTCTGTGACCTCTACTGATGCTGCTGGGAATATTGGCGTAGCTGGTATGACTATCACATTGGATACGGCTAAACCAACATTCGATTCGCCAGCTGTAACACTCAACGATGACAATGTTGGTGGAACGAGTCCTGAGATTATTACACCAGCAAACGAAACCGCTATTGACTTAGCTATAAACGGAGCTAATAATGATGGCGGTAGCGCATATATATATAGTTTTTCTATTGATGATGATAGCAATGGGGCGACTAGTCCTGTATCTATGACTGGTACAGTAAGTGCTACGCTGAGTAATGCTACTTTAGGTAGTCCCGGGGAAATAATAAATGTTTCAGGATTAGATGATGGAATACTTACTGTTAGTGTAACTTTAACCGATCAGGCTGGTAACATTTCAGACGTAGCAACAGACACAGAAACAAAAGACACTACTGCTCCAGCATTGGTTGGCAGCATACCAAATGTTTCTGAATTGGTAAATGCTCCAGATGTTGAGATTGACTTATATGCTTATTTTGAGGATAATATCGATGCAGATGCAGACCTTTCATATACATTATTGACAGGGAATAGTTATGATGTATTTTCTGCGAGTATTACTGCCAACACCCTGACCATAGATTTTGATGAGACTGGTACAACAATGGCTAACACGGTCACAGTGCAAGCAGAAGATATTGCAGGAAATACAAGTACACAGACTTTCCATGTGACGGTAACGGGTGCTGTAGTTGAATTTGATATCACTATTGATTCAGAAACAGTAGCGGAAAATAGTGGCACTACAAGAACATTTACCATAACAAGAACTGGAGAGGTTTATCAGGTAAGTTCTTTGACTTATACCTTATCCGGAGAGGCTGCTAATCTGGACGATTTACAAAATATAGTCAACTCTGGTGGTACCAATGGATTGATCACAGGATTGATCACATTTCAGCCAGAAGAAAACACACATACCCTTAAATTTGAAGCGGTAGAAGATATGTTGGTAGAAGGAGATGAGCTATTGACGATGACAATATCTGATGGTGTTGTAGTTGATGGAGGTACTGCTACTATAGGTGATGCTGCGAATACCAAAACAATTGACGATCAGGATGCTACAATAATAGATGTTACCGATAATGCAACAGGTCTTGAGGATTCTGGTGAAGTTGTATTTATGGTAACGTTATCTACTCCTGTGGATGAAGAAGTAAATGCATTTATTAGTATTACTGATGTAGCTGGAGAAGCTTTAGGTGCACCTGGTGCATTTTCGGTGGGTGATGATTATCGAAAAGACAACCCTACAATTACATTTAATGCGGGTGAAACTTCTAAGGCGTTTACTGTGACCGTACAAATAGACGATTTGGTAGAAGATGACGAAGACTTTGACATAAAGGGTACTGCCATATTGGATGCGCTATCAGCTGGTTTTGGAGGAGATATGGCGATTTCTTTTGCCGCTGGATCCAATTTATCTAGGGCTAGCATAATTAATGATGACCAAGCCACAATTACTATTGATGGTCCTTTTAGCATAACGGAAAGTATAGGTGGACTAAACGTGCAAGCAAACTCTGTAACGTTTATAGCAACACTAAACGGTAATGTTGAGGAGTCTTTTGGCGTTTCTTGGACTACACTGGACGGTAATCAGCCTAATGATGCTCAAACGTCACTTGTTGATTATGTCGCTGACAATGGTATAATGACGTTTAATGGAGCAGATGGTGATACTGAAACAGTAATTATTCAATTTGGAAATGATAATACCGTTGAACGGGATGAAACATTTAAGTTTCTGCTTACGGGTCTTGATGGTACGGCACTGACTTTAGGTCAAAACGAGGCACTTGCTTTTGATTCAGATCCAACCGATGGAATGACAGTCACACACGCTGCTCCACTGATTTCAATTGTGACAATCGAGAATGATGATTTTGCAGAGCTATCGATATCGGCTCCTTCGGATGCTGCCGAAGCTGATGGTGTGAGTAATTTTAGTGTGAGCCTATCCAACCCAATAGATATTCCTATTACAGTTTCTTATTCATTTAACAACGAACTAGCGACTAATGGGGTGGATTATTCTGGAAGCAACGGAACTTTGACATGGGCTGCTGGTGATGAATCGGATAAAAATATTTCATTTACAGTGAACGATGATGATGTAGTTGAAAGAGATGAGGATTTTACTGTGGATCTCTATAACCTTATAAGAGATGAAAACAATGGTTCTCCCGAAGAAAGGACAGGTGTTGATATTGCAGACGTGAATTCGGATACTTACACGATTAACAATGATGATGAGGTGTTTGTTAAGATTTTTGCTGATTCTAATACATTTGCTGATTCTAGAACCGTAAATGAAACAAATACGGACTATGTTACTCAAATTAGGGTTCAGCTTTTTGATAAATTAGGAAATAATGTTGAAACCATAGATAACGACCTTATCGTGAGTTTGAATTCAGCCACTTTAAATACCATCCAAGCGGCTGGTAATGATTTTAGTATTCCTAGTTCAGTTACAATTGTAAAAGGAAATTCTGAGACGGTATTTGATATTACTATTAAGGGCGATGAAATCGTAGAAAGAGATGAAGATTTTACCGTTACAATAGCAAGTGTAGCGGTGGTTGACGCAGGTAGTATAACCATAGCGGAATATACAGCTGATGATGAGGTAGTGATTGACGCTACTAATAATGAAGCTACTGTTACCATCGATAACGATGATGTGACGGTACTTTCTATCACTACTATCAACCAGATAAGTACAGCGGAAGCAAATACATTAACCTTCCAAGTGGTATCTTCCCTAGAAGTAGATGCCGATTATGATATAGAATTTACAGTTGTAATTCCTACACGTACAGACGGTAGTGAAATTGAGACGAATGATTATACTGTTCAGGCTTCTCAAAGGGCTGGTGGTTTTGCTACAGGCACTACACTACAGTTTAGCGAGTTGGCTGGAAAAAATGAAACACTTCAAATTCAGATTTTACCTACTGATGATAGTCTGGTAGAATTGGATGAAGACTTTAGTATAGCATTGACTGATCCTGATGGAGGATCTTCAGCAGTAGTTGAAGATGGTAGAGATGCGGACTTGTCCGTAAGCAGTATGACTGGTACGGGTACCATATTTAATGATGATGCAGCTGAAATATCTGTTGATGATCTGGTTTCAGTAGATGAGGGAGATGTTTCTGGTGATGATACTCAGGTAACTTTTACCATTACAATGGACAATCCTGCGGATGTTGATACTTATATTCCGGTAAGTTTTACCAATGAATCAGGTTCAATAGTTTCACTAAATGACTATACAGCACCAGGTTCTATGACAGTTACCTTCACAGGTACAAATGACAACACTACAGTAGGGCCTTTGACTCAGACATTTACAGTATCTATAGATGAAGACATACAGGTAGAGGAAGACGAAATTTTAGAAATCACTTTAGGTACACCCGCCGGAACTGGTGTAGCAGCTAGAGAAATATCAATTGGAGCAGGTGATATTAGTGCAGCTAGTGTTACCATTGATAATGATGATACTGCTGTTTTCTCAATGACAACAACCTTTGCATCGACTGTGGGTGAAGAAGGTATAGGAAAAGATACCGATAGCCCTTCTAAAGATGCTTCTACAGAGATTACTTATACCATTGAGTTAAGAGATGTAGACAGTGGGGCATTGACTTCAGTTGATGAGCCAGTGACAGTTGACGTTACTTTTGATTTGTCGGCATTATCAACTTCTACAGATTACAACGCTTCAAATGCATTTGAGATAAACGGAGTAACTGTTACTTCTGGAAATTATACTTATGACGCTGGTGCTGGTACATATACTATGAGTGTGACTTTCTCAGCAAATAGTCAGACGGTTGATGTATCATTTACCTATTTGGATGATGAATTAGTTGAAAGCAATCTTGGAGAAGCGTTCTCTGTGTCATTGACAGCCTTGTATGAAGATATTAATCCTAGTCAGGCTACTCCGGCTCTGGATATTAATACTGATCCAATTGAAATAAATATTATTGAAACAGATGTTGCAACCATCAGTCTTTCTCAAATTTCTGGATCTGACACAGATGGTGTATATAATGAAGGCGCAAGTGGTTCCACCACAGTTACTTATAGAGTGAAAACAGATAAGGACATAGATACCGGAATCAGTGTTGATTGGACTATTACTGCCAACACGGCTAAAGAGAGTGGAGTATTTGGTGATACTGACTATAGTGCAGACGACAATGGTACACTTAACAACATAGACTCTAAAGCTGATACTTATACATTTGACTTAAGTATTTTAGGAGACGATATTTTAGAAGCCGATGAAATAATTGACATAGCGTTGACTGGAATCAGCAATGCAACAAATAGAAATATAGTATGGACTGGTGATGTAGACCCAGCAACTGAATCCCTTACTACAACTACTGAAATACACAATGATGATGATTCAGAATTGAATATCATCTTAGCAAGTTATAACGGAAATGAAAATAGCGGCCCGATAGCGATGACCTTTACATTATCCCATCCAGTTGATTTGGATGTAGAGGTTAGTTTGATAGATAGCCCGGGCACTGCTACTTTTAATAATGATTATACTTATGCCAATACCATCACTATCACTGCTGGTATGACCACTTATGGGGTGAATGTTGTTTCACCGATGACGGATACCATTGTTGAGCGTGATGAGACTCTTGGTATAATTGCTAACGGGTTGACTGTTATGGACAATAGTTACCTGAATGATGTTGATGGCTTTACGTTAGAAATAGGCTCAGCCGATGCTGCTTCTATTACAATTAACAACGATGACGAAACGATCATTACCATCACGCAACCTGCACCAAACAATATGGCTGAAGGAGATGGTACAAACACAATGGATTTTGTTGTGAATTCTTCGCTAGAGGTTGATGCTTCTTTCCTTGTAACGTTCTCTGTGAATGGAATAAATGGAGACTCTTCTACTGATGGAGGAGCTAATAATTATGATTTCGATATATCATTTGATAACAATGAAACTGAAGCTGGTTCACTTACTATAATGACAGTGCAGTTTGATGCATTCTCTACTGCTTCTCAGACTGTGACTGTTACGGCATTAGACGATAACATTGTTGAATTAGATGAGCATTTCAAAATAGAACTTACAGCTTTAGATGTTGATGTGTTCCAAGACGGAAGATTAAGTTCTTTTGGTGCAAACTCTGCTACGGGTGTTATAGATAATGATGACGAGGCTTACTTTGTGATCAATGATGACATTGAGGCTATTGAGGGTAATAATCTGGTTTATAAAGTATCGATAATAGATGAAGACAGCAATGAGGCAAGGATAGACGTGACAGGTACTTCTGGTGATTTGGAAGTAGTAGTAAATTTCAGTATTGGAGGAGGATCTATGGATCCTATTGATGCGATGAGTGACATTGGTGCTATGACAGGAACACTGTCATTTGGTGTAGATGATGATAACGTTACTGCTTCATCTGAAACATTGACAATTGGAACTCTTGACAACCTAGTGGGTGGTCGTGAATTGGTTGAGGCTGATGAATCTGTTGTGATCACCCTGGATTCCTATGATATGTTGAATATCTCTGTGGATGGATATACTGATATAACAGGGACTGCCGCAGATGCTGAGGGTGATGGGGTTATTTATAACGATGATGATTTGGAGTTCAGTTTTACTTCTGTAGCTGATGTCAATAAATTGGAAACTACGTTAGGACATGATTATACAATTGACATATCAAACCCTGTAAGTAATACTGTAACTGTGAGCATATTCTTTACTTCTGAAGAAACTGCTCCAGGTGTAAATGATGATGTTGAGACAGATGGTACGGATTATAATATTACAGGTCCTTCTAATCTTAATTTTGATGTAGCAGGGTCAGCTGCTATGACCAAAACAATCACTTTTGGAGCATTTGGTGCATTGCAAGAAACTTATACCTTCGGATGGATCTCTGATCCTAATACTGTAGAACCAGATGAATCATTCGATCTGACTTTAAATTCATTTGATGCTGATTGGGTTGGTAGTGGATCTAATACTAATCCGGTAACGATTTCCGGTTCTAGCAATACGGTGAATACTACAATAATAGAAGCTAATACAGCTACCTTCTCCATTTCTTCTGATGTTGCTGCGAATAGCATAACGGAAGGTGACACAGGGGATAACCCTGTAGTAACATTTACTGTTTCTATAGATAAGAATCTGGAAAATCCGATTGATATTCGATATTCTATCGACGATTACTCTATGTCTGTAAAAGACGCAACAGCCCAATCTAACACAAGTGCTGCTGTTGGGGATGATGATTATGATCCTGACTATAATCCCGATGGATTCTCTGTAGGTTTATTGGAAGACTTAAGTTCAATGACTCCTACAGTTGCACATCAGTTTACCATTACTATTAATGGAGACAATGTGGTAGAGCTTGACGAGCATTTTATTAGCTCTATCTCTTTCACAGAGTTGATGGGAAGTACCGGATACCAAAATGTCGTGATTAGTGAGGCTCCCGGAGACAATGATATTGTGACCAAGATTCTTAACGATGATAATGCTGTTGTAATTATCGAAAAAGGTGCAGAAGATGTAGCTACTGATGGTAGTGTGAGTGAAGGAAATCCGGATTTGGATGCAGACTTCCTGGTGAAATTTGATCCTACTTATGATGTGCTTGTAGATGTTCCTGTAGTATTGAATTTCAAAACTCGTGACGGAGGTATTTCAAGGGATTTCGAAATTGAATTCAGTCAACCTGACAACAATGCCAAATCAACTAACGATGGTGTTGGACGTAATGACTTTGTAACCGTTGATAATACCTTGACGATTAACTCCGGGTCTTCCAGTGTTAGTCAAACGGTAACGATCAATGATGACGAGGTAGTTGAATTGCAACAACGTTATGAGGTGGTAGTGATACCTGAAGGTGTATTTGCAATGACCCGTACTGTTGACATCAACCATATTGGGGGAAATACCGAAACTACAGCAGTAGGTACTATAGGGGACGATGACAATGCTACTATTTCCATTACTGCCGATGTGGCATCTGTGGTTGAAGGAAACACAGGAACCTCTAACTACGGATTTACAATCGTTTCTGATCATGAAGTAGAGATTGCCGCTGGCTATACAGTTGATTACGATCTGGTTGAAGGTACAGCAACTGATGTAGTGACGGTCAACAGTTTTGACGATGACTTTGATCCGGAAGGACCTCAGGTGATTTCATTTACCGGAGAGTTCAATGCCATTTCACAGGAAAGCCAAACTATAGATGTGTTGATCAATGGGGATTTGGATGTGGAATTGTTGAATGAAGAATTTGGTGTACAATTGACTACTATTGAGCCTAATTCAGGTTTATGGACTGGTAAAATCTCTCTTGATACAGATGGTGGAGATCAGGATTCTGGTACTATCATCGATAATGATGAAGCAATCATTAGTGTAATTACAGTTGAAAACCCTGTGGTGGAAGGAACCCTTTCAGTAAATAATGCAGTATTTAATGTAAGTATGTCCGCAAAAGTTGATCAGGATATTAATATCCCTTATGTGTTTCAATCTGGTTCAGCAGTTGAGGTGATTGATTGGGGTGCTACAAATCCTGTTTCCGGGGACTTACTGTACAGTCCTGGAGAACAAGGTGTGAAACAAGTTGTATTGGATATAGTAAATGACGATTTGGTCGAAGATGATGAAGTATTCAGGTTCAAACTTAGAAAGATTGAGGATGGAGGCGACCATTTGACTACCAGAAATGTAAGTTTTACAGGAGGGGCATCTGAATTGACTGATGATGTTACTATAGAAGATGATGATGTTGCCTATGTACTCCTTGAGGCGGATAAGTCCTTCAACGAAGGAAACGGCAGCAACACCATTACTTTTGAGGTAAGGCTTGAAGGGGTTGTGGACAAAGCTTTCACAGTGTCCTATTTTACAGAAGATGGGTTTGATCTAAATGGAAATACAGCATCACCAAATGCTGCATTGGTTGCAGGATCGAATAGTTTCGGTGGTGATGATTATGAGTCAACAAGTAACAAAGTGACTTTTGATGCCAATTCAAGAAATCAGGTCAATACAATTACTATCACCATTAATGGCGACCAGGTAGTTGAGATGGATGAATTCTTTGAAGTTACATTGGACAACAATGGTATAGGTGATACTTCATCACCGTTCCCGAAAACATCGTCTGATCCGACTTCAGAGATATTTGGATATAATATCCAATATTACGATGGAGGAGAACTCGGACAGGCTGGAATTACCCATACTGCCAATGTACTGAATGATGATGTGGCGGAGATAATACTGACCCATATCAATGGGAGCAATGATTTTGAAATTAACGAGCCGGATAATTTTAATTCTGGTACTGACATGAATTTCCAGGTGTCTATTGTGGGGGCAGGCACTTCAACGGTATCAGGTGTAGATGTACCGGTAAGTGTTGATTTTTCAACAATTCTTTTAGGTGGTTTTAATGCGGCTGAAGCGGCTGATTTCACTTCTACACCAAATAATGTGATTACCTTCCCGGCTGGCCCTACATCTGGTATCCAGCGAGTTGTTTCTATAGCCGATGATTTTGTTGTGGAACTTGACGAAATATTTGACATAACCATAGATAATTTGTCTGCTGGTAATCGTGCGATTACACTCGAAGATGAGGACTTAGGGGCTACTCCTAATGCCATTACCAAAACCAGTACTATTACCAATGATGATAAGGTGTTTGTTGAAATTTCGATTGACCCTATTTCATTTGACGAAGGCAGTGGCGGTGGAGCCAACACCCGCACCTTTACCATAACATTGGTTGATCAAGGTAATAATAATTCCCCGCTACATTTGGATGATGTTGAACAAATAGATAGGGATCTGTTAATTGATATTGAGGATATTACCAGTGCTCTGTCAGGAGCTAAGGCAAGCTTCTCGGTAGATTATAACATTGATGCCGATTCTAATACCAATCCTATTATTATATCTAAGAATACTACTACTACGACATTTGAGTTGTACGTAGTGGGTGATGATATAGTGGAGAGGGCTGAAAGCCTGGCATTGAATATTGAAGATTTGATTGTTGGGGATTGGAACGGTACGGACTTTGACAATGTATTTTTAGCTTACAATGAGGATGTAGAGGCTAGTACAACTTCGGGTAGTGCTACGTTCACAATCAACAATGATGATATTACCCAATTGTCAATAACCACAGCTAGCAGCACTGGTAATGAAGGTGATGTTTCAGGTGATAATACCGTACTGACATTCTATGTCTCAAGTTCTAATGCGGTCGATACTAATTTTGACTTGGATTTCGAGATTTTAACAACTGAAAACGTACTGGGCGTTACCGCTGATGATACCGCTGAAGATGCAGATTTCGACGACTTATTTGGTACAGTTTCTTTCATGGGTAATGTTGGGGAAGTGCAGGTGTTGACTGTAACTATCAACGAAGAGAACATTGTAGAGTTGAATGAGGAATTTGGAGTAGAATTGTCATTGGGAGATATGACATTTGATGCCAATACAGTTAATCCTATGAGTACTGGCAGGATGGCTGTTTTCACTAAGAAGACTGAAAATGGTGTAATAGTGAACGATGACACGGCCATCATTACAATAGATGATCCGGTAGCTGTTACCGAGGGTACAGGAGCAGGTACAACTAATTTAGTTTATACCGTATCCATAGATAATCCGGTAGATGATGCCTTTACTGTACCTTTTACCATTATGGACGATGGCACATTAGGTACAGTTGATTCTGATGACTATGGTGATATATTATCGACAGGTGGAACAAACAGTTTTGTGGTTGACTATCCTTTGGTCGGTACTACAACCAGTGTTGCTTCCCAGACTATTACAATTACAGTAGAAAGAGATAATATAGTAGAACCGGATGAAACCGTTGTAGCAACCCTTACTCCGGTAATGGATGCTGACGATAGAAGCATAATTCTTACAGCCGCTGATGCCCCTGTTGCACAGGGTACATCTACTATCTTGAACGATGATACGGCTGAGTTTACAATAGCTGTCGATGGTTCTGATTCAGTAAATGAAGGAACTAATGATGACAACTCAGGAGTTGATGTTACTTATACTATTACGCTTTCTAGTCCGGCGAATGCACCTATAAGTGTAGATATTGCTCATCAATTAGATACTGGAAGTGGAATGTTGGCTAATGGTCAGATGGTTGGAGGTACAACCTATAATGATTTCAATATCAATACTGCTTTTGATGGAAGTAATGATGCTACCACGCAGATTGATTTTGCTGCTGGTGTGACTTCTATGTCTTATACTTTCACATTCCTTGATGATGCATTGGTAGAATTGGATGAAGATTTCGTTACAGGTATAAACAACTTGAATGTAAGTGCATACGCTGGTCAGACGTTTGATAATGGTTTATCGAATGCATTGACTGTAAGTACAGTAACTAATGATGTGGTAGTAACTATTGTTGACCCTGATGAAGCTGTATTAAGCGCTGCGAGAGTGGTTGATGGTTTGGTTAACGAAGGTGATGCTGATCCATTTACTGACGATATTCAGTTTGAAATTGTCGTTTCTAAAGATATAGATCCTACTTTGAGTGTTACAGTGGATTACACCACGTTTGATGTAGGGCCGTCAACTCAGGAAACCGCAGCTGCTACCGCTGGATCAGACTATACCGCAGTTAGCGGAAATACAGGGACTCTTGTGAGTACTACTGATTTGACTTATGTAGTTGATATTGATGTTGCAACAGATGATGTCGTTGAACGTGATGAAGAATTTGGGTTTAGAATTGAAAACCTTGTAAAAGACGGAGCACCTGGAGAACTTGGGGTATCTATATCCTCTACAGAATATGAAACTACAGGAAAGATAGAGAATGATGATGCGGTGTTTGCTACGCTTTCTTCGGTAGCAACTGTAACTGAAGATTTAGAAGGTGTTGCTGCATTTACCATAACATTTACCGATCAAAATGGTGGAAGTGTAACTACTGTTGATGAAAATGTAGTATTTGGTGTTGTTGCTGACTATGGAACTTCAGATATGGCTGTTGAGGGTAATACCTCTACTTTTGGTGATTTTACAATAGATGGGTATGCGTTTATCGAAGCAGGTCAATCTACTGGTACATTCTATGCTAATATCAACAGTGATCTTGTTGTTGAGCGGGATGAATATTTTACACTTACAATAGCCAAAGAATTATATGGTGAGCCTGCGGTAATTGCTACAGTACAAAGCGAGGCTGATTTTGCCACGACTTATGGAGACGGATCTGGTTTTGATCCAAGTGCATATGTTGTTGCCTTTGGAATGCCGGAATATACCATGACAGAGTCAGTGGCTGTTACTGACGATATTTCTTCAAGTAGTACTACTATAGATAATGATGATAATACAGAATTCACTTTGACAGTCATTGGAGACGGTGCAGAGCAAGAAGATGATGGTGTGTCAACAAATGGTTCTATCACTTACGAACTGACTTCCAGTTTACAAGTTGATGAGGCTTATGATGTAGAATTTTCTATAAATACAGTAGGTATTACTGAAGATGCTGCTGAAATGAATGACTATGAAACTTATGGAGCTGTATTTAGTTTTGATGCATTCAGTGGTACTGAATCCGCACAAACTGCTACTGTAACTATTGACTTGATTTATGATAATATTGTCGAGTTAGACGAAGAGTTTACTGTAAATGTGGCTGACGCTGACGTGGATTCTGAAACTTTCGATGGTGTGAATGGTAGATTATTTACTATTGCCGGAAGCAATATCACAGCTCAGGGAATCATTGAAAATAATGATGAAGCTATTATTACAATAGTGCCATTGGGCAATACTTCTGAGAGTGCTTCACAAAACTTCACCATCAATATTTCTAATCCGGTGGATGCTTCATTTACGGTGGATTATGCATTAACAAATGATGGTACTTTGGGAACTGTAGATTCAGATGACTATTCTGCAGCAAACACTGGTACGCTTACCTATAATATTTCACCTACAATTACTTCGATAGCATCACAAACCGTAACGGTGGGTGTTATTGACGATTCTGTTGTAGAACCTGATGAAATGATTGAAATTACGTTGGCTACAATTACAGATGCTGGCGATAGAAATATCTCTTTCGGTACTGCAGGAGCTGGTACGAGCACTCCATTAACGGAGGACTATAATGTTGAAAACAATGACGAGGCAATTTTCACCTTAAACGTGGATGCTGAACCTGCTGGTGGAAGTAAGACAATAGCAGAGGGTAACACCAATGTGAAATTTACAGTGACCTCTTCTAAAGATTTCAATGCTGATGTGAAAATTGACCTTGATTTTGATTTGTCAGATTTAGAAAGTAGTGTTCAAAATCCTACTTACCCTGATTATAATGATGGACAATTAGACACTACTCCTTGGTTTACTTTTGGAAATGGTGCAGCTCAGTCGCAATCGTTTACTTTCACAGTAAATGAAGATGAATTGGTAGAATTAAACGAATGGTTTACTGTAACACTGTCTAACCTTGATTTGACTGCCTATGATGGTCTGTCATTTGGTGGTGCTCCTGGTGTTGCAAGTGATGACATCACAATACCATCAGGAACGGATGAGGTTACTGTAACAATAGATGATGATGATCAGGCTGTAATTAGTCTGGCTAAAGTTTCTGGATCTAGTATTTCTGAGGCAGATGCCGGAACTACAACTGTTGATTTTGAAATAGTAGTGTCGAATGATATAGATCCTGATATGGTTGTAACTGTGGATTACGCTACATCGCATGTGAGTACTGAAGGACCAGGCTCAAATGCTGGTGATAATGATTTCATAGAAATAGCATCTACGACTTCAGTTGAATTAGAAAGCAAAACACCATCTACTTATATCATACCTGTGACTATTAATGAAGATGATGTAGTTGAACTTGATGAGACATTCAATTTCACTATTAGTGGATTGTCATTTGATAGTGGTCTTGATGTGGTACTTGGTTCAACCACTACATTGGCTGGTGAGATTGTAAATGATGATCAGACACAAGTAAGAATCAGTTCTACCGGAACTGTTGCTGAAACTGATGGAAATATTACATCAACTTTCACCTTGACACTTGATGATCAGGGAGCCAATAATGCCCGCTCAATTGATGAGGATTTATATGTATTCATTTCCGGTAGTGATTTCGACTTTGGAACGGGTTACCTAGCTACACAAGATGTGGATTATGAAATTGGTAGCAACAGCGTTGTGATTTTATCTGCTGGACAAACAACTAAAACATTTACTATAACAATAGTAGGGGATGATGTAGTAGAAAGAGATGAATTCTTAGAATTGACAATAGATGACATAGAAGTTGCTAATCCTGAAATCACCTCTTATACTGGCGATACAGATGTAGTAATCAATACTGTGGATAGCAACGATGTAGCAGGTTTGACAATTACCAATGATGATGAAACTACATTCTCATTGACAAATGCTTCAGGCCCTACTACTTCTGAGACCTATCCTAAACGTGATGAAAGTGGAACATTTACCTATACGGTAACCACAAGCAATGCAATAGAATCTTACAATGGAGAAACATTTGCGATTGGTTATACCATACTGAATGGTGGAGCTGCACAAATTAAATATAGAGATACTGAGGATGTGGAAGATTTTGCTACTCCTATGACGGGAACAATTACTTTCGATCCTAATCCTGGGATAAATGAGTTTGAGACTCAGGACGTAACCTTGGTAAATGAAACTTTGGTTGAATTGGATGAAGATTTCAGATTTAGAATTGATGAGATCGACGCACAATTGAATGAAAACGGAAGGATGGCACAATTCACATCAGGAGATTCATTCCGTGAATTCATTGGTATTATTGAAGATACTGATGTGGCTTATGTATCAGTGGTTGTTCAGGGTGATTCAGAGAAGTTTGAGACAGACTTGGGAGAAGATGATGAACTTGTATTTGATGTAACATTGAGTGCACCAGTAGATGATCAGGTAAGTGTAACATTCTCTTCCCTAGATGGATTCATTGCTGAACCAGGTGAAGATGCCACAACTGGTGACGGTGACTACATTTCTAATACTGGTACTGCTACTTTCGATGCAAGAACAACGGCTTCTCAGACTATTACTATTCCAATTATTGGAGACTATAAAGTTGAAGACAATGAGAAAGTGGGTGTATTGATTGAGAATCTAAAAGTTGATGATGTATTGGTAGATGTTACCAGCCTATGGGTTGAAGAGGTGTCTATTATGACTGCAACTACTGAAGGTACTATTTTGAATGATGATGCTGCCGTTGTTGTAATTCGGGATGCTGGTGATGGTGGACTTGGAAGTAATGGCTTTGAAGGCGACACTGATACTGCTGCAGGCAAATCGGTCTTTAAGGTATTTTTATATGATGCATCTGATCTTGCAGAGACGATTCCAATCTATACTCCTGTGAGTGTGGATAGAGCACTCACAATACAATATATAACTGTGGATGGCACTAATGCTGTTGATGGTAATGCTTTGGACTTAGGAGCAGGTTCTAATATTGGAGCTAAGAATGATTTCGTCTCTACCAATGGTACGTTGACTTTCTCAGCTGAAATTGATGCTCCTCAAACTGTTAATGTTAACTACGTTGTGGATGATACACCTGAGAATGATGAAGTATTTTCTGCAGAACTACAAACAGTTACTCTTGCCATTACAGGAGGTGATACGAGAGCGGTATCCGTTGGTACTGGCACACATAGAATAGGTACTGGATATGTATTGAATGATGACAGGCCTAAATTCAGGGTGGATGTACCAACATCGGCTCCTGTAGGAAATGGTTTGGAGAACACTCGTGATGTAACCTTTAGAGTGTATCTGGATGGACCTATCATTGGTGCAAATACAGTAACTGTTGACTATGTAGTGTCGGGTGGTACGGCTATTGAATCTGTAGATTATGATGGTTCAGCTTCACCGCTTACTGGTACTTTAACATTTGCTTCAGGAAATACCTCACAGGATATAACTATTAATGTATTGAATGATGAAATTGGCGAAGGAAATGAAGACTTGTCCATTGCTATTTCTAATCCTTTAGCTTCTAATAAGGCAGAATTGAATGATGATCCTACTATGTTGGAAGCTACTGCTACGATAGTAGATGATGATGTGATTAATGTATCTGTTGCGACAAGTGCTGCCGTTATTGATGAAAGTGCTGGTACTTTAACATTTACTCTTTCAATAGATAAGGATATTACCGGTGGAGATGTTTCTTTCACTTACGATATATTGGGAGCACTTACTACAGGTAATACTACTACAGTGACCAGTGACTTTACGGTTACTGCTCTTACTGATGTGATCACTTTTGCTGATGGTTCATTGGCAGGAGCAACACAGACTGTTGTTGTCACTATTGTTGATGATGCTGTAGTAGAAGGGGATGAGTATATTTCAATGCAGCTTTCTGATTTGGCTACTACGATATCGGGAGTATCTGTTCCTACAGGGTTAACTTTCAGTGTGGATAAAGTGGAAACTGAGATTATTGATAATGATGCTGCTATAATTTCGATAGCAGACTTTTTAATAAACGAATCTACGGAAGAGGCAAATGTAGTTGTAACCACTTCTTCTCTAATAGACAGAGATGTTACTGTACAATTGACCACTTCTGAAATAAGTGTTACTGAAGCTGAAGATGCTGGTGTCGATTTTGCAACTACTAATGTATCAGTGGTTATTCCAGCTAATATGAGTACAGGTAGTCATATCATAGCCATTAATAATGACAATATTGTTGAAGGCGATGAAGATTTCAATATTGCAATAGGAACTCCCGGAGGTGCTGGAACTATGGACGGTGCGGATGTTACTGGTGGTACGAGCACAGCAGTAGTGACTATTGACGATGATGATATTTCTACAATATCTATAGCTGCTACTGCTTCTGTTAGTGAAGAAGTTGTTGGCGGAATTGTAAATGTTCCGGTAACACTTTCTAAAGCAGTTGATGTTGATATGAATATCACTGTAAATACTTTGGATGTTACTACAGATGGTGATGACTTTACTGCTCAGAGCAATACTGTTTATCCTATCACAGCAGGTACTACAAGTATTAATATTCCGGTTGTTATAACTAATACCAATTTGGTAGAGTTGAGCGAAACCTTTACAGTGTCTATTAGTAACCTTGATGTACCAAGTGGTATCATGGATAAAAATGTTTCTATTGCTGCTGCTACCTCTACTGTGACAATAACAGATACAGACCAAGCTATAATTACAATTGATGGGATCTCTGATACAGAAGAGAACTTGGGCGCAATGTCTCAGACAGTTACTATTACTATGAGTAATCCTGTTGATGCAGATGTATTGTTCTCTATGAGTACTGTAGAAGGTACTGCAAAAAGTACAGATGTAGGTGGGACTGAAGTTGTAGAAGGTGATTTCAACCTGATATCAGGTCAGGCAATTACCATTGATGCCAATGGTGGTCTTGCTCCAAATACTACAGTTTATGTTGTGGTGATTGATGACAATTTAGTAGAAACGGATGAATCATTCGGATTGAGGCTGGAAGGATTGACAGCTAGTGGAAGAAATGTAATATTCGCTGGAGCTGGCGCAAGTATTGATGCTACAGTATCTATTGACGAAACCGATAAGTCAACCATATCATTGGCTAATGTGACTCAAAGTGAATTACTAGGAACAATGAATTTTGATATTGTTATTACTAACCCAATTGATCAGCCAGTTTCGTTAACAGTTAACACCAGAGTTGTGACTGCCACACCTGGTTCAGATTATACGGCAATTTCTGATGCAACTTATACTATCCCTGCTGGAACTTTATCTGCTTCACTTGCTGATTTACCTGTTACTATTACTACAGACGAATTGGTAGAGGCTACTGAAAGTTTCACTCTGGAATTGAGTGGGCTGACTGTTGCTGCTGGTAGAGACGTGACATTGACAGGACTTGGTGCTACCTTGAATGCAACTGGTACTATTCTGGATAATGATGAAGCTCAAATTACCTTTTCTATAGCAGAGAACAACCCTGTTGGTACTGAGGGAATAGGTCAAACTATTGTTTTCGATATAGCAATGAGTAAAGCTGTAGATCAAACAGTTACTTTTGATTATCAAACCGATTTCAATGCCAATGCAATGGCTGGATTTGATGCAGAAAACAAAAGCAGCCAATTGACCTTTGGAGCTGGTAATAACTCTGGCAAAACAGTAACGGTTAATCTGGTTAACAATGACATAGTAGAAGGAGACGAATTCTTCGACCTGTTGTTGTCTAATCTGGCTATTCCAACTGGTAGAAATGTATATTTCTACGACGTGGATGCAATGACAACTACAACGGAATTGAGTTCTACAGCTACTATTCATGATGACGATATAGCAACTATTAGTATAGCAGATAAAGCAGTAACAGAAGATGTTGATGCAAATGCAGTATTGACATTGACTAGTGATAAACAAATCGATAAAGCAATAGTTATTGATGTAGCATTATCAGATGTAACTGCTAATGATGGTACTGACTATGATGCTACTGGAATATCAAGTGCTAATTTGAATGCGCTGAGTTTGACGACTACCTTATCTGTTCCTATTCTAGGAGGAGATATAGTGGAAGGTACTGAGACATTTGATGTTACGATAAGTGACATGGCCAATTCGTTGACTTTAGATGGATATAATATACTTATTGCTGGTGCGACTGATAATGTTGGAGTTGTTACTATCAGTGACAATGATGTTACGACACTTTCTATTGCTGACAATAGCATCTCTGAAGATGGTGGAAGTATGATCATAACAGTTTCTACTGTGAAAGCATTTGATTCGGATGTTGCTGTGGATATTGATTTCGCTGATGTGTCAACAATTGCTGATGATTTCACTCATACATCTGGCACAATTCAAATAAATGAAGGAGCATTCTCTGGTACAATCACAGTGGCTATTAATGATGATAGCATTGTTGACGGTACTGAAGAATTTACTGGAACAATAAGTGCACTGGATGTACTGACGCCTGTGGGAACTGATAATTATCAAGCGACTATTGATGATGCTTTGGGTGAGTTCACCATCTATGATGCTGGTGATCATGCAGACTTCAGTGTAACAGTGGATGGTACTGGTAGCTTCGTTGAAGGTAGTAACGTTACATTTACTGTAGTTAATGATGGCGATCAGGTAGATGAAAATGTAACAGTTTCATTTACTTATACCGACGGAACTGCTGAAGATGGTTCTGATTACACTGCGGTTGCAGATGTAGTGATAACAAAATTAACATCTTCCAAAACTTTAACTGTACCTACTCTTGAGACTTCTGGTCAACCAAATGGGGTACTGGTTGAGGATACTGAGGACTTTATGTTAGCCATTACTAGTTTGGATGTAGCCAATTTGGCTTCACATAGTGTGTCTATTGGTACTGTGAATGCAGCTACTGCTACAATTACTGATAACGATTCGGCTGAATTGGCTGTATCTGATGTGACTGTAGATGAAGATGCAGGTAATGTAACAGTTGAACTTACAACTACTAATGAAATCGACAATGATGTAACGATTGAAATTGACTATGCAGATATAGGATTGGCTGTCAATGGTGTGGATTACAGTGATGGGCCGACAAGCGTAACTATTATTGCAGGAGATTTAAGTGCAGATATCATTATCCCGATTATTGATAATGATATGGTAGTTGAAGCCGATGAGACATTTGGCGTATCAGCAAACACTATAACTATTGCCAGTGCTGGTGATAATATGGTGTCGGTTGGAACTGCCAATGCAGTGGTGACTATAGAAGATGCTGATGCTACTACTATTTCGGTATTGGCGGCAACTGTTGATGAGGCGGATGGTACAATATCAGTTCAGGTAGAAACCGACAATGGTTACACATTTGACAAGGAAGTAACAGTGGCTGTTGATTTAACACATGTATCAACTGTTGCGGCTGACTTTACTGACTTTGTTACAACAGAAACAATCTCTATTGCAGAAGGTGCAAGTTCAGGTAGTATTACATTTACAGTTGTGGATGATAATATTGTAGATGCGACGGAATCATTCACTGCCTTGATAAGCGACTTGTCAGTAGGAGTAGGCAATACTTCTCCTGATGACACTTATAATGCATCAATCAATGTGACAACTAACACAATGACCATTACAGATAATGATACAGCCGAATTTACATTAGCTGACGGTTCTGGAACTGAAGGTGGTACCGCATTGATGACCATCACAAGTAATCTTATGATTGATGAAGATGTAGAATTAACTTTCACATTTACTGATGGAGGAACATTGCAGGGAGCCTTTGAAGGAGATGACTATACAGTTATATCTGTTCCTGTTCAGTTGGATGCTATGTCTATGACGAAAACGTTCACTATTGATTTACCTGATACACCAGGTGTAAATGGTGAAGTAGTAGAAGGTACAGAGATGTTTACCGTTGATATAGATGCCATAGTATCAGTGACAATGGAAGACCATGATTTGATTGAAGACGATGGTACCGCTGTTGTTACAATTAATGACAATGATGCTACTACCGTTTCACTTGTAAGCAGTGTAGATAATACTACTGAGGAAGGTGATGCGATGACCTTTACAATTGAATCTGCTTTAGAATTTGATAAAGACGTTACCGTACTTATAAATACAACGGATAATACAGCTTTAGCTGGTTCTACAAATGATTTCACGGCCTTGACTGGTACAATTATTACCATTCCGGCAGGTACTAAAGAAGGAGTTAAAACTACTTCGACAATTGAAAATACAATTGTTGAAGGTACAGAAGACTTCTCTGCAAGCATTAGTGGTTTGTCAGTTGGGTCTGGTGATGGATATGATGCTGCTATTAATGTAGCTGCAGCTACTGCGACTTATACCATTACTGATGATGATGCTACTACTATTTCTATTGTTGGAGCTACATTGTCTGAGGATGGAGGTAGTATGAATATCGGAATTAAGTCTGATTCAGGATTGAAGTTTGATAAAGATGTAACGGTTACAGTGTCCATTACGGCTGGTAGTGCCACTGCTGCTGATTACGGTACGTTATCTAGTACTACTATAGTATTACCGATGACTTCAACAACAGGTACTGTTACGTTACCAATCGTTGATGACCTGATTGTAGATGGTGATGAAACATTCACTGCTAAGATTACAAACTTGTCTGTTGGTTCTGGTGATGGATATGATGCAGCTATTAGTGCTAACAATGTAGCAGAGTACACAATTACTGACAATGATGAAGCGATATTTACTGTGTCTGCTTCTAAATCGGCTAATGAGGGTAATGTAACTGCTGACAACAGTGTCATTGAATTTACAGTGACTTTGGATAATATGGTAGATGAAGACCTGACGTTAGATTACAGTACAATTGCTGGAACAGCGTTGGCTTCTTCAGATTTCGTCGCAGTAACTGCTGGTTCATTAACTTTCGATGCGTTGATGGCTAATAATTCACAGACTGTAACAATCCAGTTGGTTGAAGATAAAACGGTTGAGGCTAATGAATCATTTAGTGTTGAAATTGGTGGTTTGGTTGTTCCTGACAATACTTACGCTGTTTCATTACAAAATGGTGGGACTGTCGTGACGTCAGTAACCAGAGTTGGAACTATTACCAATGATGATCAGGCGGTCATATCTATTGCAGATGTAAGTGTTGAAGAAGCTACTGGTATTGTTACTATTAGCATTACAATGGACAATCCTGTTGACGAAGCTGTTACCATTACTGGTAATACAAGACAAAGTACTGCGAAGAATACTGTCGATTATGTTCAGATTGCAGGATCGGCCTATATTTTTGATGCTGGCGATAAGTTCACTAATTCTACAATAACAATTGAAATCAAAGATGATAACTTAGTTGAAGCAACTGAAGAGTTCGAATTAGAGTTGAGTGATATCGTTGCAGGTGGTAAGAATGTTGTATTTAGCAGTGGTGGAGCTACTGTATCAGGTGTGGTTACCATTACTGATTTGGATGCTGCAACAGTCAGTATTTCTGATGAGACACTTTCTGAAGATGGAGGTAGCATGATATTTACGGTTCAATTAAGTGATCCGGTAGATGAACCTTTGATTGTGACAGCAAATACTGCTAATGGTACTGCAATGGTTGCTCAAGATTATACAGGCATAGTAAACCAACAAATAGTATTTGGAGCTGGAAGCAATACCGATAAGACGGTTACTGTACCTATTGTAAATAATGCAATAGTTGAAGCAACTGAAACATTTGAACTGATACTATCGAACATTACTGTAGCTGTAGGAAGAAACGTAACATTCGTTAGTGGTAATTCTAGTACTACTGAAACGGGAGTAGGTACTATTACAGATGAAGATGAAGCATTTGTAAGTATAACTGATGTTGAAATGGATGAAGGTGACACTGGCACTAAGACTTATACTTTTAATGTAACGCTTAATGGAGCGGTTGATCAAAATGTAACTCTTGATTATGCTACAAGTGATGGTACGGCAACAGTTGACGATAATGATTATGTATCTACTAGTGGAAGTTTGAATTTCAGTGGAGCTAATGGTCAGGTACTGCCTGTTATGGTAATTACCAATGGAGATTTAATAGTTGAAGAAGATGAAATATTCAACGTAACCTTAAGCACACTAGACGCTGGTGGTAAAAACGTTTCTTTTTCTAAAGGAACTGGTATAGGCACACTTACCAATACTGACAAGCGTCCTGTGGTTAATCCTGACATTGTAATCAGTGTAAGTGAAGCTGCCGATATAACTACCATGTTATCTCCTGCTATTACTGCTACTGATCTTAAAGGAACACCTGTATGGTCTATTGTTTCTATAACAGCTGTTAATAGCTCAGGAAATACTGTTACTACCGGATTGGATGGAGTGTTCACTATTGGATCCGGAGATGGTGTAATTTCCGTAGGTGAAGCTTTGGATAGAGAAACTATAGCACAATATACTGTATCTGTTCAGGTTACTGATGGATTAAATACTAGTGCAGAAGAAAATGTTACTATTAATGTTACTGATGTAAATGATAATGCTCCGGTTGTTGATGCTCTTACATTTACGCTTAGTGATGATGCAGCAATAGGTCATTCAATCGGTTCAATAACTGCAACTGATGCTGATTTAAATCCCGGATTTACAAGCTGGCTGATTACCAGTGGCAATGTTGACGATGTGTTTACATTAAATTCCTTAACAGGAGAGTTGACGGTAGCAGATAACAGTAATCTTGATTTTGATACCACACCATCTTATGATTTGTCCATAACAGTATCTGATGGAACTTTCGTAAGTGCTGCGCAAGTGATTAAAATTACTATTATTGACACTAATGATGCACCTACTGCCATTACATTGACTGATTCTGATGATGAAGATGCTGACGTTTCTAATGTAGATATATTTGAATCAGTGAGTGTAGGTACCCTTATTGGATTCTTTACAGCTACTGACGCTGATGCAGGAGACAGTCATACTTATTCACTTGTAGGTGGAGTTGGAAGTGATCAAAATGGTTTGTTTGACATTACCAATAACGAATTGTTCACTAAAGAACTTCTTGATTTTGAAGAAACTCCTGTAGCTTCTATAAGGGTAAGAACTGATGATGGCAAAGGAGGAACTTTTGAGCAGACATTTATAATTACCTTGATTCAGGATGTAACCTTGGATATTATCTTCGCTAACACCATTACTCCTAATGGTGATGGGAAAAATGAGAAGTGGATTATAGAGAATATTTCAGCTCATCCTGAAGCAGAAGTTACTATTACAGATGTTCATAAGAGTATTATCTTTAGTAGCGTAGGTTATAGTGTTCCTTTTGATGGGACTTTCGATGGAAGGCCACTGCCAACTGGAGCTTATCCTTTTACTATAAAACTGAGTACAGGGGAGACGAAAGGGATTCTACATATATTACGACTTAAAAATAATTAATTTAATAGCGCATAAAACACCAATTCAATGAAAAGATTAGGTATAATAATTTTGATTCTGGGCTTACACTTAGACCTGTTTGGTCAGGGAATCCCTACTGTATTGCAGAAGTATAGGCACTTAGCTTTTTTTAGTCCTGCAATGACTGGTGTAAATAATTATTTGGATATCAATGTTGGACATGGTGTTCAGCCTTTAGCTTCAGGAGCATCACTCAACACTACCCTGTTCAGCGCATATTACTCTACCAGATCACAAGCGCATGGTAGTAATAATTCCATTAGAGGCACTGGGACAGAAACGATGGAAGATTTTTATGCAAATAGAAATCAGAGGTCAACCTTAAAAATGGGGTTTGGTACAGCAATCTATACGGAAAAGTTTGGAGAGTTTACCAAAACTTATAACAGTAATAGTTATGCGGTTCATGTTCCTATTGCCAATCACACTTATTTAACTATGGGTTTGGCTGCTGGTTTTAATTCTACCAAGGTTGATGTTTTTGATTTGACGTTAAGGGAGTTGGATGATGATGTATATAATCGATTTGTAGCGTCTGGAGGGAATAATACTAATTTGCACATTGATGCAGGTTTAGGTGTAACTTCTAATGATTATTATTTTGCTATTGGTGTTAATAATATAGCAAATGCATTAATTTCAGGGGATTCGGATTTGAATTTCGATAACCCTTTGATTTCAAATGCTGTTGGTGGTTATAGATTTTTTCATAGTCATAGTTTTGAGGCAATTGCCGTTACTTCAGTCACTTTACAATCTGATGTGCCTTCTTTATGGAACGTGGGGTTAAGAGGTAGAATTAATGAAGTTGTAATTGTTGGAATGAATTTTACTTCCAATAAGACAATTTTAGCACAGCTTGGATTTCAGTTAGGTGACTATATTAATTTAGGTTATACATTTAGTAGTACATCAGGTAAATCTGCAGTTGTTAGTTCTCATGAGTTTGGATTAGGAATTAGATTTTTTAATAACAATAATTACACGCCAATTTGGTAAGAAGTATGTTAAAGAGATCGACAAAAATAATCCTGGGTTTAGTCATTGTCTTATGCGCAAATGCCTATGCACAGGATAAGGAATATACCTACAAGTTTTCAGCGGTAGATTTTTTAAAAGAACCGGATATTAATTCTAAAAGTGAGGAGATTTTTCCTTTATATAATAAGGCTTATGACACTATGTTTTTCGTTAGGTCACATCATTATGATAACATAGGTAAGAATAAGGATAATTTTGATATCTGGTACACTTATAAAAAGGACGGTAAATGGACTGAAAGTATAAACTTAGAAGCTCTCAATAACTCTAGTAATAATTCAGTTGTTGGAATTGGAGAAGTAAGTAAATCATTGTATTTAATTAATAGTTATTCCTCAACAGTAATTCGTAATCAAGGCATTTCAAAAACTACTTTTATCAAAGGGAAATGGACCAGACCGGAACCGATTGAGTTTTACGTTGATACACAACGCAAAGTATATTCGTTTTTTATGAATCATACTGAGGATGTAATTGTTATTACTATGTATAACAATTTGTCCGAAGGAGAGGAAGACCTGTTTGTGAGTTTAAAAAGTGAAGACGGAAGATGGAGAGATCCGTTATATTTAGGGCATGATATTAATTCCAGCGGTTTTGAAACGTCTCCTTTTTTAACTGACGATAAAAAAACTTTGTTTTTTACCAGTAACGGATTTGAAGGTTATGGCAATGGTGATGTTTACATGTCAAAAAGATTGGATGATACCTGGTTGCATTGGTCAACCCCTGAGAATTTAGGAAAGAATGTAAATTCAGATAAATTTGATGGATATTTTTCATTGTATGAAAATGGTAAATTCATGTTATCCAGTAACAGAGATACTCAGTATGCTGATATATTTGAAGGGACATGGGAACTTGTTGAAGTAGTAAAACCAGCAAAAGAGGAGAAAATCGTTGTTAAAGAAGTAATTAAAGAAAAGAGCCTGATTGATGGTATGCCTAAGAGTATCAGGGTTCAGTTTAAATCTAATTCTTTTGTATTTGATGAAAATAAATACAATGCAGATTTTGAGAGTTCAGTTAATTTTTTGAATGCTAATCCTAATGTTGGTTTGGTGGTTGAAGGTAATACCGATAAAGTTGGAGATGAGATTTATAATTTGGTTTTATCTCACAAAAGAGCTACAGGAGTGGCTAACTATTTAAAGGCCAAACTTGCTGACAGTGACAAAGACCGGGTTATGGTTATGCCAAATGGTGAAGTAAATGCCACAAATGATCAGGAAGAAAGTAGAGTTGTTGTTGTTAAATTTGTGGTATTAAATGCAAATTAGGAATAACTAACCTTAATAAAAAAGGGGTTAAGATGGTATCTTAACCCCTTTTTTATTTTTAAATTTACGAATTGTCAGGGTTTAAATTGAATTTAAGTTTTGGGTAAGAATAAAAAAAACAAAATTAAAAAGGAGAAGAAGGTAACTGCTCAGGAGTTGCCAGTTAGGACGTCCAAACCTCAATTTTGGAATAATAAGCTTAATTGGATTATTGTCTTAATGTTTGTTTTGCCGTTTGTGTATTCCGGCAAAAGCATGGAGCCCTCTCTATCCCCTCGATTTATATTTGAGTCTTCTTTTTTACTGGTCTATCATTTGTATTTTTTTGGTATCAGAAGAGAAAGGTATTTTATCAATTTTCAAAAAATTGCTTCTTATGCTTTTTTATTGGCCTCTGCATTTGTGTTATGGAGTGTTGTAACCACTTTATCGTCTATCAATTTTGAGGAGAGTGTTTATGAAGTTAGTCGGAATGTATTGAACCTGTTACTACTGTTTACTGTAGTACATGCTGTAGTTAACTCTAAAATGAATTTCATGGTATTTTGTAGAATGGTGGCTATTGCGGTTATTATTCATGGATTTATTGGTTTGGATGAGAATTTTGAATGGGGTAATACTAAATTCCCAGGAGGAGTTAGTCCGCACGGGTTGATGGCAAATCGAAATCTTTTCGGCTCAGCTATGGCATTAATGTTTCCTTTCGTTATTTACCTTGTGTACAAAGGAAAAGGTTTTTGGCGAGGTATTGGAACGTTTTCTATGATATGTCTTATAGCCTCAATTGTAGTTGCGCAAACCAGGGCAGCATGGATTTCAGCGATGTTGGTGTTTATGATTGCTGTTGTTGGCGTGTTGATTTTTCTTCCTGACCTAAGGAAGAGAACAATATCGGTATTTGTTATTGGTTGTTCCGGATTGGCAGTAATATTTGGTTTGATTAAGTATCATGAGTTGTTAAATGAAAGGCCTCAAAAGAGAAACAGGAAAGTTGAATTAAGTGAAAACAATAAAAAGGCTGAAGTTAAAGAAGAGTCTAATACCACTAAAAAAGAAAACCAGGAAGAGGTATCCATATTGAAGAAGATTAATACCAATAGTGAGAGTATCAATGAAAGACTGGTAGTTTGGCAGGAATCTATCGGTATTATTAAGGACCATCCTGTTTTAGGAGTTGGTCCTGGTAATTGGAAAGTGACTGTTCCATATTATAGAATCGGTGGAATACGTAATGATTATGGAAAAATTGTCAGAATACGTCCTCACAATATTTATGTTCAGGTATTAACAGAAAATGGGATCATTGGGTTTCTGTTGTATTATGGTTCTTGGGTATTGGTACTTACCTGTGCCTTGATAGTACTTTTTAAATCTGAAAAGCCCAATCAAAAATTGATGATGATAATGTTAACTGCGGGGTTTGCTTCTTTTGCTTTGGATGGCATGTTTAGCTTTCCTTTAGAACGTTATGAACATACATTGTTTTTGTTTGTAATGATGGGGCTAGCCATTGGTAGTTATCTAAACCATTTTAAAAATCAGAAAGAAGAAGAACCGGGGTATGCCAAATGGACACGCTTATTGTTGATACCAATTGCAGGTTTTTTGGCTTGGAATATTTTTCTTGGCATGGAGCGGCATAGGTTTGAATACCACATGAACAGAGCCAAAGCATATCAGAAAAGAAAGGATAATAATAAGATCATAAAAGAAGTAATGGCAGGGAAAAGTAAATATGTTTCATTGGATCCCAATAAAGATCCTTTAGAGATTCAAAGTGCTATGGCTTATAAGAATTTAAAGGTTTATGATAAAGCTATGGTTGAGGCGAAGCAGGCGTTGTTATATAATCCACACAGTACTCGTAATTTGAATACTTTAGGAACTATATATACGGAAACTAAGAAGTACGATAGTGCTATTATTACCTATAAAAAGGCTTTATATTATGCACCATATTATGAAGTAACATTAAAAAACCTAGCATTGAATTATTTGTACTCTAAGGATTATAAATCTTGTTTGGAAACACTTGAACAGTTTGATATTGAGGGGGATGAATACTTCCAAAAAGTATTGAAAGCAGCTACTTATCACTATAATAAGCAACAAGCAGAGAGTAAGAATGAAGAAGCAGGTGAGTAGTGTGATTATATTACACTACTCTTAATCACCATCATTTTTTCTCTTGACATGTCGTGCATTGAATGTGGAATACTACCAATTCCCAGTCCACTGGAATCACGGCCTCCAAACGGCATCCAGTCCACTCGAAAAGCAGTATGGTCATTTACCATAACGGCTGTGGCATTGAGTTCTTTTACCGCAGAAAGTGCTGCATCTATGTTTTTCGTAAATACTGAAGCTTGAAAATGATAATCCAGACTGTTTGCTTTTCTAATGGCATCCTTTCTATCATTATAACTATAGAGACAAACTACCGGCCCAAATATTTCCATAGTTGATACACTAACATTTTCCGGTGGATTTATGATAAGAGTTGGCTCGAAGCAGGTTTCGGAAATTCTGTTTCCTCCACAGGCAATTTCTCCTCCGGAATCTTTTGCTTCTTTGACCCATTGCTCTACTCTATCCACTTCTTTTGGTAAAATCAACGGGCCTGCTTCTGTTTTTTGGTTCAATGGATCGCCGGTTACTATTTGTTTGATGGAGGCAACCATTTTTGTCTTGACTTCTTCTAATATGGATTCATGTACATAGACCCGTTGTACAGATACGCATACCTGACCTGCATGGTAGTATCCTCCTTTTACCAATGGAGCAATCATACCATCAATATCTGCATCCGGCTCTACTATCACAGGTGCAGCTCCACCATGCTCCAGAGCACATCGTGTACCTGGAGCCAATTTGGATCTTAAATACCAACCAACTTTAGCTGATCCTATGAATGAGAAAAAATTGACTTTTGGGCTTGTTACCAATAGCTCTGCCACATCATTGTCACAAACCATAGTAGTACACCATCCTTCTGGTAATCCTGCCTGATCATAGATTTTGTTCAATAAAAGACAAGTAAGAGGTGTAGTAGGTGCTGGCTTAATAATAACAGGGCTACCTACTGCTATGGCGGGTATTGTTTGATGTATGATCAGGTTGATGGGATGGTTGAAAGCACTGACAGAAGCTACTACACCTATGGGTTCTTTCATTGTGAAAGCCAGTCGGTTTACAGATGAAGCAGTATGTCCCATGGGTATTTCTTCGCCACCAAAATGTCCTATGTGCTCAATTGCCAGTTTGACACCATTTATGGCTCTTGCCATCTCTACTTTAGTATCCATGTAAGGTTTACCCCCTTCTCTCGCAGATGTATTTATAATTTCTTCAGAATGCTTCTCCATCAATTGAGCTATTTTTTCTAATATCTCAACCCGCTTATATTTTGGAAGCCATTTACTTCTGTCTTCGAACAGGCTGTAAGCCTTTTCAATTGCTGCATTCATTTCGTCTGCGGTTTTCAATGGCACTTCATCGATCAGGCTAAGGTCGTAAGGAGCATATACTTTTAAAGAATTCATTTTTTTGTAGAGTTTTATAAATTCAAATTGAGATTAAAGAAGTTCTTTGGCTTTTTCTTTTATTCCTTTGTTTAGAATAGAATGGTTTAAAGAATAATCAACGGGACAATCTATAATATGGACACCATCTTCATTCAGGCATTTTTCTAATGTTTCTGTGAAATGTTGGCTGCTGGTAATTCTATGACCATGAGCACCATAACTTTGTGCATACATTACAAAATCCGGATTTTTGTAGTCAAGTCCGAAATTTTTAAATCCCATTCCTTCCTGTTTCCATTTTATCATGCCATAGGCACTGTCATTTAAGATGATGACAACCATATTTAGACCAATTCTGACAGCCGTTTCTACTTCCTGTGAGTTCATCATGAACCCACCATCACCACATACAGCGATTACTTTTTTGTCAGGGTTGATCAATTTGGCTGCCATTGCGGAGGGGAGTCCGGCACCCATAGTGGCTAATGCATTGTCCAGCAAAAGTGTATTTGGCTCATAGCATTTATAGTTTCTGGCAAACCATATTTTATAAACGCCATTGTCTAATGTAACTATCCCATCTTCTGGCAGTATTTTTCTTATTTGACTAACAATACGCTGAGGTAATATTGGAAATCTTTCGTCTTCGAAATACTTGGTGATGTGACTATCTACTTCTTTCTTAACCTTTTCATAGTAACTGAAATCCCAGTGAGATTGGACTTCTATGTTTTCTGCCATACCCCAAACTGATGCGGCAATATCTCCCAATACATCCAAATGTGGGAAGTACACCTGATCTATTTCAGCAGGAGAGAAATTTACATGGATTACTTTTTTGCCACCGTGCTCCATGAAAAATGGCGGTTTTTCAATTACATCATGGCCTACATTAATGATTAGATCTGCTTTGTCAATGGCATAATGCAAGTAATCGCTACTTGATAAAGCAGCAGTTCCTAAAAATAAAGGATGCCTTTCATCTATTACACCTTTACCCATTTGGGTGTTGAAAAATGGGATTTTGGTTTTTTCTATAAATGCGATGAGGGCGTTTCCTGTTCTTTTTCTATTAGCACCTGCTCCTATTAGCAACAAAGGCATTTTAGCCTTTTGAATCATCTCCACAGCACTGTCAATGGCTTTGTGATCCGGGGATGGTCTTCGTACGGCCTGCACATCAAACAACACTTCATTTGTATCTTCTGCAGCTACATCTTCCGGCAATTCTATATGAACAGCTCCCGGCCTTTCCTCTTGAGAAATACGAAAAGCCTCTCTTACTATGGAAGGGATATTATTTCCACTAACTACCTGCTTGGTGAATTTTGTGATGGGTCGCATCATATCTACTACATCCAATATCTGAAACCTACCTTGTTTACTTTTTTTGATAGGTTTTTGTCCGGTGATCATCATCATTGGCATAGCTCCAAGCTGAGCATAAGCAGCAGCAGTTACAAAGTTGGTAGCACCTGGCCCGAGTGTGGACAAACAAACACCGGGTTTACCTGTTAACCGGCCATAGGTAGCAGCCATAAATCCTGCTCCCTGCTCATGGCGGTTGAGAATTAACTTTATTTTCGATCTGCTCAATGAATCGAGAAAATCCAGATTTTCTTCTCCTGGTATTCCAAAAATGTATTCTACGTCTTCATTCTCTAGTGCCTCAATAAATAAATCTGATGCTTTTTTCATGATGTTAAATTCTGGTTACGGTATGGTTTGTAAATCAATAACTTTATTTGATGATGTTCATATAATATAAGAAGGGAAATACTCAATGTTAGCCGATTTAAGTAGTTCATTATGAAATTGAGAATGAACTCTATAAATATAACGTTAAAAAACGCAGAATTCAAAGGGAAACCCCTTTAAGAACTCTGATAACAAAACTTAACAAAATATGTGGGTGATTGATTCAGTATAAATACTTAAATCAAGGTTAGAAAATATTCTAACAACAGTTAATGGGTTTGAAGGCATCAAAAATGCTATTGAATTTACCTTGCACCTTTTTCCAGACTTCCGGATCGATGCAATAGCAGGTTTTGACTCCTTCTATTTCTCCTTTTATGATTCCTGAAGTTTTTAATTCTTTAAGGTGTTGGGAGACAGTAGCCTGAGATAGTGGCAATTCATTCACAATGTCACCACAGATACAAGATTGTTTTTTGATCAGGTATTGGATTATAGCAATTCGAGCCGGATGGCCTAGTGCTTTGGCATACTTCGCAACTTCATTTTCTTCTTGTGTAAAGGCTTCTGTTTTCGCTGATCCCATAGTTAGTTGTAAATATCGCTAAAATACGATAGATATCAGCCTCTGGTATTAAAAAGTCCTATACTATTTACCATTCGATTAATATCCATCGAAAACAATTATTTTTCATCAGCAGGGAAATGATTAACTTTCCATACAACTATACACTCATTATGGAACCAGTAATTGCTTTTTTTGACGATATACCTACGGTTTTCAGAGCCTCTATTTTGATAGGAGGACTTATGTTATTTTGGATTTTAGAAGGTGTTTTTCCTTTGTTTTCAAATGACTATGCAAAGTACCGTCATGCAGGTCTCAATTTGTTTTTTACTGGAACTACCATGGTCATTGGTTTTGGTCTGGCAGGGATGCTGTTATGGGTTTCAGATTATGTTTCAATAAATAAAATAGGGTTATTGTATATCTTCGATCTGCCTTTGTGGCTGCAAATGGTAATTGGTATATTGTTGATGGACTTTATTGGAGCCTATTTTATCCATTGGCTTGAGCACAAAGTAAAATGGATGTGGAAATTTCATCTGGTGCATCACAGCGATACCAATATTGATGTTACCTCAGGGCTGAGGCATCATCCGGGAGAAACATTTTTCAGAATCTTTTTCACAGCACTTGCGGTATTCATCATTGGTGCACCTATGTGGATTATCATGCTGTATCAAAGCTTATCTGTTTTAGCTGCTCACATTTCACATGCCAACATCAATATGCCGAAAGGAGTGGACGCTATGCTGTCATATGTGTTTGTAACTCCCCTGATGCATAAAGTGCATCATCACTATAAACAGCCACTGACCGATACTAATTTTGGCAATATTTTTTCAATTTGGGACCATATGTTTGGAACTTTTGCCAGAGTTGATGACAGTAGATCACTCATTTATGGTATTGATACACATATGGCAGAACATGAAAACAATCGTGTGGGGAATCTTTTGAAAATTCCATTTCAAAAGTATAGAGTTCCCGAAGAATCAAAATTTGGAGGAGAAGGATGAGTATCCTATGACCCGCTCTGTAAAAGCACCAAGTGGCCGGTAATATACCAAAATGTCATATTCGTTTTCAGTTTGGTAATATGAGCCTTCAAAATAATAAGGATTTCCTTCAAGATAGTAGGCATAGCTGTAAACACCCTGCTTCAATAGCAAATCGCAAGAATACATTTGAGTATTAGGATCATAAGTCATTCGGTTCTCTTGATTTCTTGCCCAATCGTTAAAAGCACCTATCACATACACATTTTGAGTTTGCTCCTGAGGAGAATTGAGTTGAAATTTCACATCGAAATAGTCGCTTTCCAGATACCCTGCCTGTGGTTCCCTTGTCTCAATAAAATATTGTCCGTTCATATCCCGAAATTCGGTATATACATCGGAGGATCTGTTCTCTCCGGGAAAAACATGAGCGATCATGGGCTCAGCATCGCTGTTGATATAAGCAATGTGTTGCCCTTTAAATAAATAAGTTCTTAGATCGAAAAAACGAAATTCATTACCCGCCTGGAAATTATTTTCCTGATTGAAATGGCGATATTCCATGTAGGATTGATCTTGTCTTACTAAGGTTGGTCGCAATCCATAAATGGCATTGTCCCACCTTTGGTTTTGACGAACCACTACATAGATATCTGAATGAGGGTTTGAAACCTTGATTCCTCCATAAGTCAGGTCAAATTCTATTTGATGGTTAAAGTTTCTTCGAGCCACGCTGGTAGAAAGGCCTATATCAGAATTGATGGTAACACGATTTTCAAAAACCACAAAACGCTTGGTGAGCAGTACGTCATTTTCGTCATTGTTTTGATAAACCTTCAGAATGAAGTTACCAGAAACTTTAGTAGGTGGCACCTGAAATAAATAATGAACATAAAGTGTTTTTGTGTTTTGAGAGTATTCAAAGTCATTCAAATCAAAGGCGTTGTACTCTTGCAGAATCTCAATGTCTGATAGCATCGATTGAGTCCAATTGGCATTGCAGTGAATGATTTTAGCCTGAAATTGTTCATAATCCTCCAACAGCGCATCAAACTCCAATACCAATCCCGGATTGCTGCTTAACGAAACTATCGGAACTTGCATGTCTTGATCAGGAGTGTTGATAGCAGGATAAAGCCTGGCAGTTTTTATGAAGGGTTTAAATATTTCATCTTTATATTCTTTTTTATTCTGAGAATATAGATTGTAAAAACTTAGAAAGCAGATGAAAAAGAAGGTAAATGTTTGAGCCACAAAAAAATGTTTATTTTGAAAGAAGTAGCAGAGGTTTATTCCTTTAGCACCATATCAATGCACATGACAGCAGCCATAATGAGAACCCTAAGAGGATTACCGGCAGGAATTTTCTGGTCGATTTGAAGCATATAATTATCGGCAGAGGTAAAAAGCTCTTTGCCAAGTCCGCTCCATTTTTTGCTTACATAAGCAAACTCTACTCCATCTTTTTCAAATTTAAAATCCCAGCTAGTCCATTTGCCTCTGAGTGTGCATAGTACATCGTCATTTGGACTGAGTACATCAAATTTCCCTCCAAGAGAAAAGAACTTTTGCCTGAATTTTCCTACCAGCTCATCTTGGTTATCAAATACATCTACGGTTGACAAAAAGATAGAAACACCTCTTTTGACAGTGAGTACTTTTTCTCCGGCAGGGGTGGTAATCACTACTTCAAATGGAGTCATTCGTTTGTAATCTGTAAACCTCAGTATTTTGGTGAAAAAGCCAAGATTAGGCTCTCGACAACTCATAATCATTTGTTGATTTTCAGGGTCATAGATGTCGTAGTTGTTGGCAGACTTAAACATGCCAACATGCTCCTTAACAAAAAATAAGTTGCGATTGAGAACAGGATTCATAGTGCAGGGTGGTTTTTTACAGCAATATAAGTCTTACTTGATAAAAGCTAAAATTAATTATTTTTAGTCAACAATTTTGAATTAGTTTAATTACTACTATATTTGTAGTAATTAAACTATTAATGTAGTATATGGTTCAGATGACAAAAACGGAAGAGGTCATTATGAAATACCTCTGGAAATTGGAAAAAGCTTTTATGAAAGATTTGGTGGAAGAATTTCCAGAGCCCAAACCTGCTTATACCACCATAGCTACTGTTTTGACACGTATGATAGACAAAGGCTATGTGGCTTATAATCAATATGGAAAAGTGAGAGAATATTACCCTGTCCTAAAAAAAACAGAATACTTTGCGAATCACTTTAATAACATTATGAAGAATTTTTTTAATAATTCAGCATCGCAATTTGCCTCATTTTTTACCACTAAGAGCGACCTCAGCCTAGAAGAACTAGAAGAGTTGAAGAAAATAGTGGAAAGTCAAATCCAAAAGAAAAGAAAATGATTACTTATATCATAGAATCGGGTGTTTGTATGTCAATTTCCTTGATTTGTTATGTCATTTTTTTCAATAATGATAAGTATTTGTATTTCAACAGAGGCTACCTGTTGTTTACTTTAATCTTGTCTTTGTCACTTCCTTTTATAGATATTGAAACGGAATATTCATATTTCGACAGCAGCCACTTTAACATTGTTGCAGACAATGAAGTGGTGGCAGAAACTGCTGAAGTAACCACCAAGAAATCCAATGAAGAGTCAACAGCAATAACTCCATTTTACCAATTCTATACTATTGTATTGATGGCGTACTTTATTGGGGTATTGTTGATGTTTTTTAGATACTTTAAAAACTTGATTGACCTCAGCAAGTTGATTGCTGCTTCAGAAAGGGTTGACAGAGGATCACATAAGCTTATTCTGACCAAAAAGTTGATAGGGCCATTTAGCTTTATGAGTTTCATTTTTGTCAACAAAAATCAATTTGAGAATGATGAAATAAATGAAACCATTTGGACTCATGAATTGGTACATGCTCGTCAATACCACACTATTGACATACTTTTTGTGGAGTTGTTGTTGGTCGTTTTTTACTTTAACCCTCTGGTTTGGGTTTATAGATTGTTTTTGAAATCTAATCATGAATATATAGCAGATGAAAAGGTTATAAAAAAACATTCTGATTTAGAAAAATATGCCAATTACCTAATCCAGTTTGCCCATTCAAAAAATACAATGTTATTCGAATGTAGTTTTAATTATTCTTCCATAAAAAACAGACTTATGATGTTATCAAAATCAAAAAACAGTAAGTTGCTATTTGCAAATAAGGTAGCACTTGCATCACTTTTAGTATTGGCTACTGCTGCAATGTTGGCTTTTAAGAATATAGAAAAGCCTCAAATGAATGAGAATGGAAATGATCAATTTACTGTTGTCATAGACTTTGGACATGGCGGCAAAGATCCGGGCACACTAAGTGATGACAATAGTGTTACAGAGACTGAAATCATCAATTCTATTGGAAGTATCATTAAGGAGATACAAACACAATCCAATTTTGTGTACACCAGAGGAAATGAATTTGTTTCCCTGAAAGACCGCACTGACTTAGCCAATTCCGTAAATGCAGATTTGCTGGTGTCACTACATGTAGGTTCTCAAGTTGGCTCCAAAAGCAATGGGGTAGAAATTTTTTATTCTGAGTCTAATTTTGCGTCTGAGCAATCGAAAACTATTGCCCAACAGTTTGCTGAGAAGCTTAAATTTAGAAGAGGCAGTCGATCTAATAGTGTGAAAACCGCAAATTTTATGGTGCTAAAGGAAAGTAAATGCCCTTCTGTGTTGTTGAGTTTAGGTTTTTTATCAAATCAGAAAGATTTAGACTACTTAAAAAGTTATGAAAATCAGAAGAATTTGGCAAAGCAAATAGTTGATATTCTGGAGCAGGTAAAAGGATAGCTACTCAATCACGTTGCAAAAAGTATTTTATAATGCCATGACAGGAAGTCATGGCATTATTGTTTTATAGAAACGGCACAATTCAACTTACAAACATCCTATTCTTATTCATCCCCGATTGGCATAAATTTGCATCAATATTTCTGTTTGATTCCAACCTTTTTTGATCAGGTGGTGTCATAAGAACAAATCAAACAAAAAATCACCCTTTCCCGATGGGGTTAACTGACCAGGAAATTTTAAAAGGCTGCATAAAAGGAGACAGGGAGGCTCAGCAGATGCTCTATGCCAAATACGCTAAGCAGATGTATGTGGTGTGTCTGAGGTATGCCAAAGAGCAACAAGAGGCTGAAGATATCTTACAGGAGTCTTTCATCAAGGTGTTTGAAAATATTAAAAATTTCAGAGGGGATTCTAAGTTGGTTTATTGGATCAAGCGCATCGTGATCAATACGGCACTGAATGCACAGCGCAGCAAGCTGTATTTGTATCCTATGGTGGATGTGGATTCTTTGAAAGAATCTCAGGGCAATGATTTACCAGTTTCTGATTTTACCATGGAGGAATTAATGAAAATGATAAATGAATTACCGTCCGGTTGTAAAGTGATTTTTAATTTATATGCGATTGAGGGGTACAAGCATTATGAAATAGCAAAAATGCTGGATCTGACGGAGGGAACTTCAAAATCGCAGTATTCCAGGGCAAAGTATTTATTGAGAGAACAAATGCAGCAGGCAGTGTCAGGATATTCAAAAAGGCATAAATAGGAGGTTGTCGTTTATGTCAAATTTAAAAATGGACAACTATAGAATGAGATTAGATAACGCCAAAAATTATGGAAAAAGCTAATAAGTCTTTCGAAGATCAATGGAGTGAAGCTTTTGAGGGTGCAGAAATGAGCCCGCCAGAGCACGTATGGGCGTCCATTGATGGCGCATTGGCCAATCAGGCAGCAGACAAGTATAAAAAAAGAATAATTTTCTTCAAATGGGTAGCTGCTGCATCTATTTCACTGGCCATCATTTCGGTTGTTGCTTTGCTAAATCAAAACCGGGATATGGAAAATAGCATTGCAAAAAATGCAGAATCTGCCATACCCCAAACAGAGGAGACAGCAATTGCGCAATCAGAAATTATTTCTAAAACAGAAAAACAAATCGATCAAAATAAAGAAACAATTATATCGCCGAAGAATGATTCAAAAGAAGTTGATGCAGAAACCAATTCGAACCATTTGTTAGCAAAAAGTGATGATGAGGGAAATATTTCTACGAAAGGAAATGAAGTTTTAATTCGGGCAGAATCTGATGAAATCAGGCAAAAAGATAAATCTTTTGTGGCATTGTCAGATAACACTGATGAGTCCAATAACAAAGTGATTCAATTTTCAGAAGAAAAAAATACCGGAGAAAAGAAATTAAATACTCTCTTGAAAAATAGCAATGCTCCGGCATCTCTGGTGCAGGAAGAAGTAGGCAAAGGTTTACAAGAGCATCATGAGTTTGCTTATATCAAACCAATATCTATTGAGCCTGAAATCCACTCAAAGCTTTGGGAAGCTGATCAATTGTACCTCGTGCCGGACTTAAATGCAGTCATTAATTCAAAATCAAATCAGGCATTTGATTTATGGGCAGGAGTTAGCTTTTCTTCCGGATCATTTAATCCCGGAACGGGTGAAAGTACTTCAGGAACTTCTGATATGGCGTTTGCGGATGTTCACAACAGCCTGGGAAATTTCACAACAGCTAATACTGTACCCCTAAGATCTGAGTACGTAACGGGTAATTCTTTTTCGGCAGGAATGGATTTGGGAGGAAAGCTGTCGAAAAAAATACTCTTGAGTAGCGGTTTGCACTATAGTGCAGTGTCGCCGGGTTCTACATCAAACATCATAGTGACTGACCGCAATTCCAACGAATCGTTTGCTTTGTCTGGTAATGCTACTGAAAGCACCACTTTGGATGCCGGACTGAGAAGTGGCAATCTGGAAGTGACTCAGGGTGTTACCAACTTCTCCAATACGCTACAGTACCTGAGTATTCCGTTGAAAGCAGGGTATGTAATTTTGGACAGGAAATTTAATTTGGTATTGAATTCCGGAATGTCCACCAACATATTGATAGGATCAAGTTTGTACAATTCCGACGGAGGATTGCAGAATTATAGCAATACAGAAAAAGCCAGTGATACTTTTAGTCAGACCTATTTCGACTTTCTTACCAGTGTCGAATTGGGATATAGATTTAGAGAGAAATACCACTTGTCTCTTGAACCTAATTATAGAAAAGCCATCAATAATTTTACAAAAACGGGCAGTTCTTTCGAGGGACGCCCTACCAATTTTGGAGTATCACTTGGCATCAAATACAATTTTTAACTCAAATCAATTTATCATGGAATCACAATCGTCAATGAAAGCTAAAAATGATAAGAAGGATATCGCAAAGTTATCTGTCCTTACTTTTTTGATCCTGTTGTTTCTCGCATTGTTGGGGTCAGGATGTAAGGAAGATGATTGTCCGATGCAGTTGGTTCAATATTCAGAGCCGGTTTTTGCACCTATGGAAGAAGTGAGGGTCACGGCTGCTTATGAGCAGGCAAGAGAAATAGAAAATCCCGGAAAAATCTACTACAAAGATGGTTATGTGTTTATCAATGAAGTAGATAAAGGGATTCATGTTATAGACAACAGGAATTTGTCTCACCCTGTAGCGGTCGGGTTTGTCAATTTGCCCGGCAATAAAGACCTGGCCGCTCGTGGTGATTATATGTATGCTGATAACTACATGGACTTGGTAGTTCTGGATATTTCCAATAAAAATAAAATTGTAGAGTCGGGCCGGGTGCAGGATGTATTTGATGCCTACTACCATTACTATGAAGATTTGGGTGTATTGATTGACTATCAATTGAGAGAAGAAGAAGTGCAATTAGACTGTGGTCAGGATGTAATATTTGATGATGTGATTTGGTTTGGGCGTGCGGAAAATGGTTTAATTGCATACTCTCAGGATAATTCTGGAGGAGCCACTACTGGCATTGGAGGTTCATTGGCTCGGTTTACAATCACAGATGATTATTTATACACCATCAATGACTGGAGAATGAAACTTTTTGATATTACAGATCTTAAAAATCCGACTGAAGGCAACACAGTGGAGTTAGGCTGGGGCATAGAGACCATATTTCCATATCAGGACAAATTGTTCTTAGGGGCACGCAATGGCATGCATATTTATGATAATAGTAATCCAAATTTACCGGAGTACATTTCTACTTACTCACACATCAATACCTGTGATCCTGTAGTGGTTCAGGGTGATTATGCTTATGTTACCTTGAGGTCTGGTAACGAGTGTGATAATTTTACAAACCAGTTGGATGTCATCAATATTAAAGATGTACACAATCCATTTTTAGTGAAAACTTACCCGATGCAAAATCCACATGGCTTAGGCATCAATGGCACTTGCTTGTTTATTGCCGAAGGAGACTATGGGCTGAAAGTATTTAATGCCAGCGATGTATCCCGGATTGGTGAGAATTTGATGGCTCACCATGAAGGAATACATGCCTTGGACGTTATTCCGCTCGACGATGTGTTGTTTATGATTGGCAATGATGGTTTGTATCAGTACCAATATGATTGTGGAAACCAGTTTCAATACTTAAGCACTATTTATTTTTAGTGCAGAACAAACGCATTTAAAAACAAAACTTCCTTACAGCAACAGTTGTCATGGTCGTTTGGCTAAGTAAACTATCTCCTTGTCATTCCGACGAAGGAGGCCATGTCTTCCGACAGGTAGAAATCTTGTTTGTTTATTGCAGGACAATAATAAAGATATCTCCTTCGTCGAAATGAAAAAGTCAGGTGTCAGAGCATGCTAATTTCAAATGCCTACGCAGTGTTGGATAAAGTTCTAAGTTGACACTGGAGAAAATTAAATAAGATTTTAGAAGGCATTATTGTTTTAAATAGAGAAATTTGATTTTCTTGTAACAAGACTGTTTTCAAATTCATTATGATACTACGGATCAACTATTTACTCATTGCTTTTTGTTTTGCTTTTACCTCTTTTGCTTTTGGACAAAAAAAACCAAACATCCTGCTTATCTGTGTAGATGACCTGCGCACGGAATTGGGAAGTTATGGCAACCCTATAGTAAAATCGCCTAACCTCGATAAATTGAGTGATCAGGGGAGGTTGTTCAACAATCATTTTGTGCAAGTGCCAACCTGTGGCGCATCCAGACATTGTCTTCTTACTGGCAAGCGGCCTATTGAGAAGAAATACCTGTCTAATTCTATTTCAGCACAGTTAAGTACAGGTAAAGTTGAAGGAGAAATACCGGAATCTTTTGTGCACCACTTCAAAAGAAACGGATACAATACTGTTGGTATAGGAAAGATTAGCCACCATCCGGACGGTTATGTCTATGGTTATGACGAAGAAAAAAGCGATCAATTGGAATTCCCTTTCAGTTGGGATGAATCGCTCTGTGATGTTGGAGGCTGGGGCACTGCCTGGAATACATTCTTTGGTTATGCAGGATTTAAAAATCGTACTACAGAAAAAAAACAGGTAAAACCCTATGAGTCAGCTGATGTAGAGGATACAGGGTATCCCGATGGACTCAATGCCCAATTGGCCATTAAGAAGCTCAATGAGTTGAAAGACAAAGAAGAACCTTTTTTGCTGGCAGTTGGTTTTTTTAAACCGCATCTTCCTTTTACTGCTCCGCAAAAATATTGGGATTTGTATGACAGAGATAAAATCCCGCTTTCACCCAACCCTTTTTTGGTGGAAAATTCTGAAAAAAACAGTCTCCATGGTAGTGGAGAGTTTAACGGGTATGCACTGGGAGAAGAAAAAGCTGCACTTGGAAAACCACTCAGTGACGATTATGCAAGAAAAATACGACATGGTTACTATGCCTGTATCAGCTATGTAGATGCTCAAATTGGGAAATTGCTGGACGAATTGGATAGAACAGGGTTGAGTGAAAATACGATTGTAGTAGTATGGGGAGATCATGGCTGGCACTTGGGTGACCACACGGTATGGGGTAAGCATACGGTGTTTGAGCGGTCACTCAATAGTACTTTGATCATGCGGATACCAGACCAAGCGAAAAAGGGGAAGCCTACTAATGCGGTGGTAGAGACCGTTGATATTTATCCTACATTGACCGAACTCTGTGGTATTGACGATGTGGAGGGCTTGGATGGACAAAGCCTAGTGGCGTTACTGAACAATCCTAAAGCGCAAAAAGAAGATGTAGCATACAGCTATTTTAAAAACAGCATCACTATGCGCAATGACCGTTATCGTCTTACTAAATATTATGGAGAATCAGGAATCGTTTACGAACTGTACGATCACAAAAATGACCCAAATGAAACCATTAATGTCTCTGCGAAATTTCCGGATATTGTGGACAAGCTGAAACCTGTTTTGGAAAAGGGCAACACAGGCCTGTTTGATTATTAAACCGACGGGTCTAAATATGATAAATTAAGATGTTTGCAGGATCAAATATCCCTCCAAAGAGCAGGGCTGTTGCATTCTATATTACTAATTGGCACAACTTTTCTATGTCGTTGGAGACCAACCTAATATTTTTTGCTATTTCCTCCATTTTGTTTTTTCTAAAGATGTTCAAGGCCCAATTCCTTATTGTTGATATATTGGCTGGTGCGTTACCTGATCGTATTTTAGATGCATCCTCTTTTAATGTCACGTCTTTTACCCAATGTAAACTATTTTCAATACTCCAATGAGATCGAATGCCGTAACAATACAACTCGGCAAAGCCTTCAAAACTGCTTATAAAATAGGCGTTTTCTACACTGGCCTTTCCTTTCTTCTTGACATTTCGCTCAACCCATACAGCTTGTTTTGCCCCGTTCCAAACCTCTGAAATATCCTCCGACAGGTTGAAGACCTTAACTTCCCTTCTCTCAAACCTTCCCTTGTTCAATTCCATTTCACTAAACCAACCAACAGGCTTTTGTCTAGTAAGCCCTTCAATGTGTTCATAGAGCTTGAGTTGGTTTTTCTTTACCCCAATCACATAATGATTTTTACTCTCTACAATAACCTCTACTGTTTTTTTTGACAATGTAAGGCATCCAAAGTGAAAACTACCCCTGTTAAGTCCAAGGCCTTTATCAATTGTCGAACCATGGGGATCTCGCTTTCTTTCGAGTTAATAATTTTGCCATTGGTCAAAACCATTTTTTGGCGGGAAACAAAAATGCTCACCATATTAACGAAATCCTGATAACTGTTTTTCCCCTTGGCCGTACCTCCAATCGCCTTCCCGTCCACACTTAACCACTCCCACGGTTCTATCTCAATATATGATTTTGACCAATGATAAAATTGCTTGGCAAATTCATCATAGTCTAATCCTATCAATACACGCCGTACAGTGAAAAAAGTAGGCAACCTGTCTTTTAATGGCTTTAAATTGGCCAAAAGGTCAGTACGGTTCCTGTCTATAAAATCTCCAATAGCACGGTAACCATAGTAACCACTCATTATTGCCATCAATACAATCAACAATATCAATTCTTGGTCATGCCTTTTACCTGCTTGTCTCCTGGTATCAGGCACCTTCGATAAAAAATCAACTATACTTTTTTTCACAATTCCCTTTTTTCTGCTAAAATAAATACAATTTTAGAATGCAACAGCCCTGCTCCAAAGAGGGGATCAGCCAACCGGTCAACAATATCTGTTAGGCATTCACAATATCAAGGAAGCCTTTAGAGCTTAATGTCTGTTCAACAACTGAAGGAAGGTTATTTATTGCTCTTTAGCCTTGTCACACTGAACAAAGTGAAGTGTCTCAATTTGAGCCTAGCCGTAATCAAACAGCAATTCATAATTTTTATTAACTAGTCATGAGCCTAGGGGTATAATTTTTTTTAATATGCGTATGAATTGCATTTGATAGTACCCTGTAAAAGAGTTATTTTAGTAGAAGTAAATTCCTGTTTTTTTAGGATACCAGCCATCGGAAATGCCACTTGTACTTGTTGTTAACACTAAATTGGAAGGCTTATGAAAGAGTTTTTTCAGGACATATTCGAGTACCATCATCATTTCAATCAAAAACTGGCTGACTTGTTGATTCAACACTCGGCTAAAATTAGTAAAAGAACAGTGCCGCTGTTTTCACACACCATTAATGCCCATCTGATCTGGAATGCGAGAATCCTTAGCACGCAACCTACCGTAGGAGTTCATCATACCCATTCCCTCGAAAAGTGCAAAGCACTTGACGACACTAACTATGAGGATACTTTGAGAATCTTGGAGCAATGTCAGTTGCATAAAAACATAGCGTACCAAAACTCTAAGGGAAAGCAATTTAAAAACACCATTCAGCAGATTTTATTCCACATAGCCAATCACTTCACCCACCACAAAGGGCAGATTATCTCAGACCTGAGACAAAAAAGAATAGAGCCTGTCATTACAGACTATATTTTTTATAAAAGGTAAAGCTGGTTTGAAAAAGGTCACTGTGAGATGCTTTCGCCTTTGTTGGACTTGTGTCCAACAAACCACAATAGAGGCTTGCGCACTAAAGTTAATAACAGGAAAGAAAGGCTGAACCGATGTATTCGATGTTTGCAGGTCACAAGACCTGCAAAGGCAGTAGAAAACATGTGGGATGTACACGCTTTGCAATCATTTTTTGGAGCAAGGTTTTAAACTCACGATACATTCAAGAGTTGCTGGGACATACGAGCAGCAAGACGTCAGAAATCAATACCCATTTGAGTAAATCGAACATGATTGAAGTGAAAACCCCACTGAAAAATTTGAAAATCATAAGTATATTTGGAAAGTGGATAATGCGCATCAAACGTTAGGACACATAAGACAGATGACGAAATGAACGATACTTTAACAATTAACAAACATGATACAAGAGAAGGCTATCAATCCGATTTTGATAGAATTGCAAAAGTATTGTTGAACCATTTTGAACTTACAACAAAGGAAAATTCATATCGAATTAGAGAAATAGAGTTTTACTATTATTCAGTTATTCATAAGGATTTCTATTGTCATAAAAACGAAAGACAGTTAACGAATCAAAAGTTATATTTTCATCGTTTCAAAGACCCTGAAAAATATGTGAGATTGAAACAAAAAGGTATTGACATAACTTTTGGTAACGAAGAAACAGTTTATGGTGGAATACTTATTCGGTCAATCGAAAATATTAAAACCAGTGAAATTATTACTGGGATAGGTAATTTGACAAATCAGATTATCAGTGATATTGACGGTACTTTTTCAATTGTTGAACTTTACAAGTCAGATAAAAATATCTTTGATTCTTCTGGATTTGTTTACTTAAAAACATGTCAAAATAATGAATTGAAAATTTTCAAGAAGCATAGGCAAGGACTTAATTTGAAAAAGGAAGACTCAGACAAGTTTTATCTGGATTTAAAATACAATTATTTTACATATCCTGAAATTGAAGTTCTAACATGATAGCAGATAAAGACACAAATACTGTCTATTTTTCTGAGTTAATAAAAACGGATTCCCGATTTTTAGAGACTTCTAACCAAATAATTTCAACTCTTGAAAATTTTGGGGCAAAGTTTAAGTTCCTGCCTGATACAAAAGATATTTGGGCAAGAGATTACATGCCAATTCAAATCAACGACAACAAATACATAGAATACCGTTTTGACCCAGATTATTTACAAGGTTCCACAAAAGGCTATCGTGATTTAAAAACATATCCAGATATTGTTTGTGACACTATAAAACTTCAAACCAAGAAATCTGACTTAATATTGGATGGTGGTAATTTTGTGAAATCAAATGACTGCATAATACTGGCTGACAAGATTGTTAAAGAAAACCGAATTCTTTATACAAAAACCAAATTGATTAAAAAACTTCAGGAAACATTTGAAGTGGATAAGATAGTTTTGATTCCTTGGGATAAATCAGAAGAATATGGACATTCAGATGGAATGGTTCGGTTCATTGACAATGAAACTGTTTTAACCCAATATTACTTTAAAGATTATTCAGCTATGCTAAAACCATTAAAACAGGCTGGATTCAAAATAGAATACATTGATTACACTGTAAAAAAGAATGATAAACGTAATTGGGCTTATCTGAATTTCTTACAAACAAAAGATTTTATACTTCTTCCGAAATTTGGAATTGATGAGGATGGACAAGCATTCGAGCAGATTGAAAACTTCTATTCTGATTATAAAGGAAATATTGTTCAAATTGATATGAATGAAACTTTAAAATTTGGAGGAACATTAAATTGTATATCATGGACAACAAAGGAATGATAGGCAAGGAATTACATGCCCTAATAATGTATATACAAAATAGGCGAAATAGTAGTGAATTCGAGGGCTGTAACCCGCTTCAAAATTATAACGGCTTGATAAGTTTTCGCCTTTGTTGGCCTTGTGTCCAACAAACTACAATAGTTGATTCATTGTCAAAAAAAACAAAATAAAATTGCGTAGTTATTTGACTACATTTATATTTGTAGTCAAATAACTACATAATGAATCTAAGACGAGATGTATTTCAGGCGATTGCAGATCCTACAAGAAGAACTATACTTTTATTATTGGCTTCACAATCTCTAACTGCAGGTGCTATAGCTTCAAACTTTGACACTGCCAGGCCTACAGTTTCAAAACACTTACAAATTCTAACTGAGTGCGAATTGCTGGAACAGGAGCAAAATGGCAGAGAGATATATTACCATTTAAATCCTCAAAGGATCAAGGAGATAGCAGACTTTATTGAACCGTTTCGGGAATTGTGGGATAACAGGTTCAATAAGCTGGAGTCCATTATGAAAAACTATCAATCAGATAAATAGAAATATATGGAGGCTAAGACTAAAATCCATGCCGAAGATGGCAAACAGGAAATAGTGATTACACGAGAGTTTGATTTGCCATTGGAATTGCTTTTCAAAGCATACGTAGAGCCTGAAATTGTTGAACAGTGGATGGGAACCAAAGTACTGAAGCTTGAAAACAAAAGACATGGCAGTTGGCAATTTGAGACAACTGATCCTAAAGGAAACAAACATGGATTCAATGGAACAATCCATGAGTTTATGCCAAATCAGAAAATCATCAGAACATTTGAAATGGAGAATGCACCTTTTCCTGTCCAACTTGAGTTTTTGGAATTTGAAAAACTTACGGACAACACCAGCAAACTCAATATGCACATAATTTATAAATCTGTGGCAGACAGAGACCAAATGCTACAATTGCCTTTTGCTCAAGGCATAAATATGGCTCACAACCGATTAGAAAAATTAGTGACTAACTTAAAATAATACCTATGACAAAGAGAAATAAAATTATCTATTGGATTTCAACCCTTTGGCTCGCCCTGGGGATGACATCAACTGGAATAGTACAGCTAATAAAATTGGAAGAGGAAGTAGAGATGATGACACATTTGGGATATCCTATCTATTTCCTAACAATAATAGGTGTCTGGAAAATTTTAGGAGTTGTGGCCGTACTTTTACCAAAATTCCCTTTGCTAAAAGAATGGGCCTATGCTGGCTTTTTCTTTAACATGTCGGGAGCTATTATTTCCCATTTGGCAATGGATGATCAACTTACGGAACTTTTTGGACCTACATTACTACTAATTCTGATTGTAGTATCCTGGTACTTTCGACCTGCGGATAGAAAGATTGTTTCAGTAAATCAATAAAAAAATATGAACCCCAAAGTTGACGAATATTTAAGTAAGGCAAAAAAGTGGCAAGAAGAAATGGAGGCATTGAGAACAATCCTTCTTGACTGTATGCTGACCGAAGAATTGAAGTGGCGTGTGCCTTGCTACATGTACAAAGCCAGTAACATAGTACTAATTGGTGCATTTAAGGAATACTGTACGCTTGGTTTTTTTAAAGGTGTTTTGTTAAATGATGTTGATGGTATTTTAGTCGCACCGGGAGAAAATTCTCAGACGGTTAGAATGATCAAGTTTACCAATGTCAGGCAAATAGTTGAGATGGAGTCTATCTTGAAAGCTTATATCTATGAGGCTATAGAGGTGGAAAAGGCGGGCTTAAAAGTCGATTTTAAAGAGAGTACTAACCTTATATTTCCAAAAGAGTTATTAGATAAATTGGAAGAAAATCCAGTCTTTAAAACTGCGTTTGAAGCATTGACACCAGGCAGACAAAGGGCATACAATCTTTATTTTTCGGCAGCCAAACAACCCGAAACCCGAGTCTCAAGAATTGAAAAGTACACACAACGAATTCTTAATGGAAAAGGGATAAATGATTGCGTTTGTGGACTGTCCAAAAAACAACCTAACTGCGATGGGTCGCATAAGCATCTTTCCTAACCACATGCAAATTCCTTTTTGTATTGGCTATCAGTTCATTGAAAAATAAATGGCAATTAATTATATTTGAATAGAATTGTTCTTTTCAATAAAGTAGTGAAATATAAAATGCAACGCCATGAAATATGTGATTTGGATTTCTTTGCTAGTTCTTTTTGTTAATTGTTCGGAGGATAATGTGTCTGAAGGCATTACATTAGAAGGTGATTGGGTAGAGGTGATTAACCGTACTGATACACTCACTTTTGAGTTGCTTGGAGATAAACCTGTAATGACCCTTGGAAGAGGAGTTGAAATTAAAAATGGCAATGTTTTACCAAAACCAAATGTTGGGCCTTATGATTATGAGGTAGTAAATGACAAAATATCTTTACGTTGGTATTTGTCGAGCAATTCAGCATTTAAAGAATACTACTTTGATCAAACGGAAGACACAATACAGGTCGGAAATTTTTATGATGACAATGCTGTCGGTGTTATCTCAGTTTTCAAACGAATCGACCAGAATCTCTAATCTTTTGCACATATCTGACTTTGTCGGATTGGTGTTGTGCCAATTCTGGGAGAATAATAATACCTGGTTTCCTTAGGAGAACTTTTATTTCTTCCATAAAAAAGGAAAGCGATTAGGTGAATTGATAGTGTAAAAATAACATCAATTGCTTCTGTTTTGATTTAAAGCCATATTATTTAAATGGATGTTAAATTAATTTTAACTAGGTTTGAAGTTAATATGAAAAACATCATATTTAAAAATAACGACAGAACCAGTGTACTCAAGCTCAAAAATGGGGATGAGCATGCTTTTGATGAGCTTTTCAAGAAGTATTCAAAGAAATTGTATTCCGTATCCCGGAAGATGCATCTGGATCATGAAGAAGCTGAGGGAGTCGTTCAGGATGTTTTTTTGAAAATTTGGAGAAATAGAGCCAGCCTCAATGAGGAACTTTCATTCAACTCCTACCTTCTTACCATTGCCAAGTCTATCATCATAAAGTCAGGGAGGAAGAAAGCATACCATTTTGCCTATGAAAATTATGCGCTTAATAATTCTCTGCCCTACTCCAATCAAACAGAAGATTATGTGATTTTTTCTGATCTGGAGTCTTTTTCAAATGAGTGTTTGAATAGTCTCCCTAAACAGCAAAAGCAGATTTTCATGATGAAAACCAGAGATAATTTTTCTATTGAAGAAATCTCTGCGGAATTAAATATCTCTAAAAGAACCGTAGAAAATCATTTTTACAGAGCTTGCAAGGAGTTGAAAAATCAATTGACCAGGCATCAGGTGATCTCTGCTACGAAAATTATTACTCCACTTTTTCTTTTGTTTAATTTTTTCAAATAGTACAATTTCTGCTACTATTCGTTGTTTTTTTGCCTTTTTAGATTCTGTTTCCTTTCGATTGTAAATTCGTTTCCATTCTTTTTTTATTTTTTTTTAGAATTTCACTGAGTATTTCATTTCGGTTAAGGCTATATATAGTAACTGATTGAAAAAAATGGACGAACAAAACCTACAAGAGAGATTCTTTAATAACCAATGTACCAAAGAAGAAGCCGAAAGGTTTATTAAGTGGTATTTGTCTGGTAAGGGCGAAAAGGAAATTGAAGAGCAGATCGAGAATTATTGGCAGAGCAATACGAATAGTGAGTGGGACTCTGAAAAACTATTAGCCAGAGTAAATGCTATTAAGAACGAATCAGATTTATTTGTTTCGCACAATGCCGATTCATATAATCAGGTAAAATCAGTAAGAAGAAACTATTTTTTTCCGAAAAACTGGAGAATAGCTGCATCTGTTACACTTATCATCGGGTTGTCTTATTTGGCTATGAATCTTTTCACCAACAATCCGGAAGAGTCTGATTATTTTGTTGAGTACATAGAAAAATCAAACCCTTCCGGTCAGAAGTCAACGGTGCACCTGAAAGATGGATCAAGAATAATTTTAAATTCCAATAGTAAGGTTAGGTATCCTATCGAATTTGCTAATAATGAACGGGTGATCGAATTGGTGGGTGAGGCGTATTTTGAGGTAGCCAGAGATGTTTCAAGGCCCTTTAGGGTAAAAACAGCCAATACCATGACCACTGCGCTGGGTACTACTTTTAATATTGATGCTTTCGAAGATGAAGATGATGTCAAAATAAGCCTGACCAGTGGTAGGATAGAAGTGAAAAAGTTGGAAAGTGAAGGTGACGAAAAACCCTTTGAATTGGTGCCAGGGCAAGGCGTGATTTATTCCAGGTTAGATAAAAGTATGGTTCAAACAGACATTGATGTTGACAAGGTTACTGCCTGGACAAGCAAGGAATTGATTTTTCATAACGAAGACATCAACGAAGTGATCAGAAGACTGGAAAGATGGTATGGAGTAGAAATAACGGTAGAAGATAAGATTGATGGTGTTTTTTCTGCCAGTTTTAAAAATGAGAGTTTGAAGGCAGTATTGGAAGGAATCTCGTATTCTTTTTCTCTTGATTACCTTGTTTCGGACAAGAAGGTGATATTAAAATCTAAAGATATATTTACTAACTAAATGAGTATGAAGGGATACAATAACAGTACATAAAAAAATGAGCCGTGTAATGTAGGGCATCTCACGGCTCAAAGATCGTTTTTAAATTAAATTTTGTCGAACCTAATAAAAACACACAAAAGTATGAAATTAAGTGTACTTAGACAACTATTCATGATATCTAAATATTGTGTATATGGGCTTATCATTCAATGTATCGTGGGAACGTCTTTGCTTGCCTCAAGGGAAGCGAGTGCTCAGAAACAAAGCATTGAGAAAATCAATATCAGTATTGAAAAACGCACCAAGAAACTGGCTGACATCTTAAACCAGATTTCTGAAAGTACAGATTTTGAATTTGCACTAAACAGCAAAAAAATCAATCTGGAAAAAAACATTGAACTGGATCAATACACTGGTTCTTTGGGAACAATTTTGAGAGAAATTTCGGACAAAGCGGAAATAGGATTTCGCAGGGTAAACAACAACATCTTTATCAGGAATATTTCTAAAAAGGGCGAAAGGGATCACAGTTTTGCTGTCGAAGAGATGCTGGAGGTTGATATTTCTGGAAAAGTGACTGATGAAAACGGCCAGGGATTGCCAGGAGCTACAGTAGTGGTCAAAGGGCTATCTACAGGTACTACCTCAGATTTGGATGGTAACTATAAAATGACCGCACCAGACGATGGCATTATAGTAGTTTCTTATGTTGGATATGTTACTCAGGAAGTACAAGTAGGAGCTAGATCTGAAATCAACATTCAAATGACTCCTGACGCTCAGCAACTATCAGAAATTGTGGTCACTGCCTTTGGTATAGAGCGAGAAAAGAAGGCATTAGGCTATTCTGTTCAGGAAGTAAGTGGAGATGAGTTGGTAGAAGCCAGAGAAATAAATGTAGCCAATTCACTCAAAGGAAAAGTAGCAGGTGTATTTGTAAACTCATCTTCAGGAGGGCCTGGAGGGTCGTCCTTTGTGCAGATCAGGGGCAGTAGTTCATTAGGAGGAGACAATCAGCCCCTCTATGTGGTGGATGGAATTCCGATCAGCAATGACAACTTAAATCAGACTAATATTTTTGCAGGACGAGATTTTGGTGATGGTATTAAGGACATCAATCCTGATGATATTGAATCAATTTCTGTTTTGAAAGGGCCTAGTGCTGCCGCACTTTATGGCTCCAGAGGTGCAAATGGAGTTATTTTGATCACCACTAAAAAATCATCAAAAAAGGGCATAGGTGTATCATTCAATAGCAATGCTACTTTCGAAACTATCAATGTAATTCCAAAATTTCAAAACACGTACGGACCGACTTATGATGATGATGATCGTAGTTTTGAATCTACAACTATTGATGGTCAAACTTATGATCAAATTCCTAGTTGGGCTATAGACAACTGGGGGCCAAAATTTGATGATCGGTTGGTTGTCTATCCTTTATTGAGGGATCTTGGCCCGGTACCATATAGTGCCCAGCCTCAGGATAATATCAGGAATTTTTACAATACCGGATCCACATTTACAAATACAATCTCGGTAAGTGGTGGTGCTGATAAAGTAAGCTATAGAGTGTCTGCCTCCAATATGGACAATAAGGGGATTATTCCAAATTCTGAGTTCAAACGACGTACATTTAGTGCAAGATTTGGTGCAGATGTAACGGATCGTTTACATATAGAAGCCAAAGCTAATTTTATAAATAGTATAGGGGTAAACAGACCTATCGCTGGTGTGTCATCTGGAACAAACGTAGCTGGGTCAATCAATTTAATACCTCAAAACATTAATTTGGATTGGTTGAAGGAGTATAAGAATCCTGATGGAAGCCATCGTAACTGGAGAGCATCTCCAACTAATCCTTATTGGATTATCAATGAAATGCCAAGTGAGGACAGTAGGGATAGGTTGATTGGCCTTATGTCTGCCAATTATAAGTTGACAGATTGGTTGAATGTTCAGGCTCGGGTTGGTAGCGATAGTTACACTGAAAGCCAGAGACAGCAATACAATCAGGGAACTCCGGGAGGATCTTATGTAAACGGAAGGGTGGACTTTAATCAATATAGAGTGAATGAACTCAATACTGATGTGTTGGTAACTGCAAGTGGCAGCTTGTCAGAAGATTTCAAGGGAACTCTATCAGTTGGAAGTAACAGGTACACCAGAAGTTGGGAAAAAGTAGCAACTGTGGGGCAAAACATGGATATACCGGGTCTTTATACTATTGAGAATGCAAAACTTGTTATCCCGTCTTATGATATCATAAAAAAGGAAATTCAGTCAGTTTATATGACTGGTCAATTGGCCTATAAAAATTATATATTTTTAGACGTAACTGCTAGAAATGACTGGTCAAGTACCTTGAGTAACTATTCCTTTATATATCCATCAGCCAGTTTGAGCTATGCCATTACTGATGCACTGAAAGTTGATTCTGAACTGTTAACATTTGCTAAACTAAGGTTGTCTTATGCTCAGGCTGGTAATGATGCTGATCCTTACAAGACTAAGGGAGGTTATAATGTGCAGTCGCAGTTTTTTCAAGGCCAACGGTTTGCAAGCATCCAGGGAAGTGTGCCACCTGTCAATCTTAAAAATGAATTGTCAAGTTCTTTCGAGGTTGGTACAGATGTAAGGTTATTCAATAATAGAGTATCGATCGATTTCACTTATTACAGTTCGAAAACGAGCAACCAAATTCTGAATGTAGGTCTCTCAGAAGCATCGGGATATGGTTCATTATTCCTGAATGCGGGTGAAGTGTCCAATAAGGGAATTGAGTTATTTGTTTCTGCAACTCCTATTAAATCAACTAATTCTTTGACATGGGGAATTGATGTTAATTTCTCTAAGAACAACTCTAAAGTAGAATCGCTTGTAGATGGTATTGATAGGTATAACTTCATCAGTACTGGTAATGCCAGTATTGTAGCTATCCCTGGCCTGCCTTATGGAACTATTTATGGATACAAGTACAAAAGAAGCCCTGATGGAGAACTGGTAGTGCATGAAAGTGGAGACTATTATGTACGTGAGGATGATCAGTCGGTGTTGGGAGATGTTCAGCCCGATTGGTTGGCTGGTGTTACCAATACCTTGTCCTTCAAAGGTATTTCTTTAAGCGCCTTATTAGATATCAGAATGGGTGGAGAGATTTATTCTTGGAGTAGAGTTGATCAAAATGCCAAGGGCACAGGCGTTTGGACTAATAATAGGGATAACTTAGTAGTGGAAGGTGTTATTGATAACAATGATGGGACATATACTCCAACTTCTAAAACAGTTCTGTCTCAAAATCGCTTTGCGCAGCTTTCTTGGGGAAACATTGGTGAAGAGTTCGTTTTGGATGCCACTTATGTGTCATTGAGAGAAGTGACATTAGGCTATAGCCTAAGTAAGTCTATACTTTCAAAAACGCCATTTAACTCAGCTAAATTTTCTGTTGTTGGTAGGAATTTATTGTACCTCTACAGAGATGCCAAATTTGAAGAGATGGGAATTGCTCCTGAAAGTGCTTTTGCACCTACTGCAGCAGCGCAAGGTTATGAAGCCTTCTCTATGCCTACAACAAGAAGTTTAGGTTTTAATCTGTCTCTTACATTTTAATTTAAAAAAAGAAAGATATGAAAACTATTTATAAATTTCCCTTAGCGATAATTATAGCTATTGTATTATTTGTGCCTTATTCATGTACTGATGGATATGATGAGTTGAATACCAATCCCAAGTTGGTGACAGATGACATCATCAAACCGGGTTTGTTATTTACAAAAGTACTGAAAGAGTCAAGTTTCGAGATTTTGGATCAGGGAAGAGCGGGTGAGTATTCAGGTTATTCTTCACGTGGTGATTCTGGTCAACCTCTAAGTTTCGGTGTTTTTGGCCCTTTTAATTATACGAGCCACATTGTAAATCTTGCGGCGATTATCAGACTTACAGATGAAGATCCGGCTTTAGTCAATATGAATGCTATGGCAAGGATATGGAAAGTCTGGGTATTTCATAGAATGACAGATGCTTTTGGAGATATTCCTTATTTTGACTCTGCCAAGAGTTTTGAAGAAGTTGTAACATCTCCTGCTTACGATACGCAGGAAGCCATATACAAGGATTTATTGAATGAACTGAAAGAATCTGCAGCACAATTAAGCTCGGATGCAGGCCAGACCGGTTTTGGTGCAGCAGATGTACTTTACGGTGGTGATGCAGATTCCTGGAAGAGGTTTGCCAATTCTTTGCGTTTGCGATTAGCTATCAGGGTTCGGTATACAGATCAGACCTTGGCGCAAACCCATATTTCTGACGTATTAAGTGCTCCATTGATAACCTCCAACGGTCAGAATGCTACTGTGACTTCTGAGGGTGAGGGTGCTGCTAGTCTTGTCAATACAAATCCTCTTTATCAGAATTTTATCAATGGTAATGCAGGTGCCTCTAATGCAACGGTTGTAGGAATTACATTAACGGAAAATTTACTTAGTACTGCTGATCCGAGGATGCCTGTTTATTTGAATCCAAACATTGATGATGAATATATTGGAAGGGCAATAAACATGGATCCTGATGAAAAGGAAAATTATGCACCATCAACTGCCAAACTTGATGACGCTTTTATTCAAGCCGAGTATGATTTTAATGCTATGTTGGCTGCAGAAATAAGCTTTTTAAGAGCAGAGGCAGCCTTAGCAGGATTAAGTTCTGAAAATGCAAATAATTTATTCAGAGAAGGAATTCAATTGTCTATGGAGCAATATGGTATTGACGCTGGTGATATCTCTACTTTTCTGGCTTCTGCTGCCGGAACATTGACAGGAACCACCGAGGAGCAATTGGAGCAAATTATAGTACAGAAATACCTGGCTCTTTTTGGAGACTCTTATGAAGCTTGGACAGAACACAGAAGAACAGGGTATCCAAGACAATGGATCGGAAGTTTATCTGCACTTGATACAGATTTTGCTATGCCTAGAAGGTCAGCTTATCCCTTGAGTGAGTATAATTTGAATGGTGTAAACGTAAAAGCAGCAGCAGCCAGACTTGTTGGAGGGGATTTGCTTACCAGTCGAATTTGGTGGGATACTAAACCAGGTGTGCCTTTTGATCATCCGAAACAAGGTGTTTTTCCTCCATACGATTGATTTGACATTTAAAAAAGTGAACTAATTAAGTGAAAGTTGTTGACTATATACTGACAACTTTCACTTTTCACAATGTATGGCGATACATCTATTTGTTGGACTTTTTGCCCAATCATATTGTCACCTTAAAATTATCTTTTGTATCTAGGAGAGTCTGGTGTACTGACTTAATGCTCTAGAAACAGGTGGTTTTTTCTTGGAGATAGTCACGTTATTACTCATAGCAACCCTTTATTCAATGAACAAATACCATTACTTCATTTATTGGGGAATGACTTTGTATTGTTTGATCAGTACGCAGGTAAATGCTCAATTTACAGAAGTCAGCAAAGAAGCTGGTATCAGTCATTTGACCGTGGATCCAAATAACCTGAGTGGTGGTGCGGCTTTTTTTGATTTTCAAAATGATGGTTTTGAAGACATCTACCTTATTGGTGGAGACCGTCCTGATAAGTTGTACAAAAACAATGGAAATGGCACTTTCAAGGATGTAACTAAAGAAATGGGAATTGATGTTATTGATCAGGTATTTACCATGGGAGTTACATCTGGTGACATTGATAACGATGGTTTTGCCGACCTATTGGTAACCACTATCAACAAGGAACGGTTCTATCTCTTTTGGAACAACCAAGGATTATCATTTACCGAAGGGGCATTGGAAGCAGGTATCAGTGAAAATTTTTACGGCAGTTCAGCAGCAATGGGAGATGTTGACCTTGATGGAAATCTGGATCTGTATATATGTAATTATAATTCGGGAAACCCAGGAGATTTTTTATTGAAAAATAATGGTGACAGGACATTTAGCAATGTAAGTGAGCTGCTAGGTGATTCAAATGGAGGAACCGCATTGGCTGTAGCTTTTTCTGATGTTGATATGGATCATGATGTTGACATTTTGGTGGGAAATGATTTTGGATTTCTTTATCAACCCAATCGCTTTTTCAGCAATAATTTTCCTGAACTGTCTTTTGATGAAATCTCCCAAACAGCATCATGGGATATTGAAATCAATAGCATGGGCATAGCAGTAGGGGATTATGATGAAGACGGTGATTTGGATTACTATGTGAGTGACATTGGTGATAATTTTCTATTCGACAATCAGGGAGACAATACTTTTATAGAACGGGCACATGAAAAAGGTATTGACAACTCTGATGGCACCAGTTGGGGAAATGCCTTTTTTGACTATAATAATGATACCTATTTGGATTTACTTGTTGCTAATGGTGTGTTTGAAATTGGTTCTGTAGAGCAGGAACATCGGTTGTTCAAAGGCAATGGAAGCACGTTTGATGAAGTCTCAAAATTGCAGGGAGTCGCAAGTGCTTTTAAGGGCAGAGGAGTTGCCATCAGCGATTATAATAATGATGGTCAGCTTGATATATTGGTAGGAGTAGTTTCAAATAGTCCAACACCAAAGTTTCATACACTTCTGTATCAAAATCCAGGAAATGCTCAAAACTGGGTAAAAGTAAAACTCAACGGTACTTCAAGCAATAGAGATGGTTATGGTAGTTTGGTAAGAGTTGTTTTTCAAAGTAGGAGTCTGATCAGGGAATTGAGTGGAGGTACAAGTTATTTATCCCATACTAGCAACACACTCCATTTTGGATTGGGTACTACACCTGAAATAGACAGCTTGATTGTCACCTGGCCAAATGGTGAAGATCAGGTGTTTAAAAATCTGGAAGTAAACCACACCTATTTGATTTCAGAAAATGAAGAAATATTCAAAACAACTTCAGTTTACAAAACAATTGATTTTGGAGAGAAAATATTTCTACAGGGACAATTTAGGATGGAAGAAGGAGTCTATGTTGACACCCTGATGGCAAACAATGGCTTGCGACAAATTGTTAAAACCAAATTGTCCATTGTTGATAATGTATCACCAATTACTGGTGACTCAAATGATGGAAGAGGCCAATCCAAATTAAAAGTATGGCCAAATCCCTTTAAAGGCAATATAAGTCTGTCACTCAATGGAGTTGGAGGAGAAGCCAGAATAAATGTTTTTGATGCCGTGGGGCATGTAGTGTTTGACGGGAACTGGAATTTAAAAAAAATAAATGTCATAGAACTAGGTCAGTTGAATCTGTATAACGGTCTCTATTTACTTCAGGTAAATGAGGGTGGGAAGCTTTACAGTCAAAAAATAATTAAGGAATAAAACACATTTTAAACTGAAAAAATGTTTCACGATCTTTCAATAAACCTTATGATACAAATTCTAAAAATAGACGCAAAAAAACCTCATCAATTAACAGTAATCAGTTCTTCAAGCTATTTTCTGTTATTGATTGGATGTATTTTCATTTCATGTCAACCTGATAAAAAGACAGAGCAAAAAGAAATTGCCCGAGTGGAAACGCCTGTCTCAGTGAAAGGTAAAGTGATCATGGCGGTTTTTGCCCACCCCGATGACGAGCTTTACATTGGGCCGTTAATGGCAAAATATGCTCGTGAAGGAGCAAAAGTACAGTTGGTCACCGTGACTGATGGCAGATATGGAACAGGACAAACCGATCTAAAGCCAGGAGATGAGTTGACAGTGCTGAGAAATGAAGAAGTGAATTGTGCAGCTATGAATATGGGAATAGAGAAACCAATATGGATGGGCTATCATGATCAATTGAAGCTCAAAGATGGTTTTTTTGGACATGTCCCCTACATACAGGAGATCATGTTAAAACTGGATAGTCTGGTTACTGAAATAGAACCTGATGTCATCATTACATGGGGGCCTGACGGAGGATCCAATCACATGGATCACAGGATAGTGGGTGCATCCATTACTCAGATTTTTTTGAGCAAAATTTGGGATAAAACGAAGACACTCTATTATGTAGCAACACCATCTTCTCATATCGATGAAGAAGATAAGAAAGTTTTAAGAGGAGTAGCGGATCCTTACCTGACAACACAGGTAGCTTACTCAGAAGAAGATCGTGAAAATGCCATTAAAGCCATGCACTGTTACAAAAGTCAGTTTGCTTTGGATTTAATGGAATCCAGAGCCGATCGATGGAGAAATGGAGATCAAAAAGTATATCTAAGGCCACTTGTCAAGAGTACAAAATTGAGTGAAAATATTTTCTTCGATCCTATTTGATAGCAACTGAATTTTATGAAAAAACTTGTTTTCAAAATATTCCAATTGGCTTTAATCCTCCATTCTGTACGGGTGTTTGCTCAAACAGATCAAGGAACTATAGTTGTACGTCCAAAGGAGATAGACGATGTATTGACCAATCCTGGCATAGGCTTTACAACCTTTCAAATGTTTAATGGGGATAATCTACTACCTAATGTAGATGTATTGATCAATCCGAACATTGAAGATCATCAAATCAAAAAAAACGATTTAACAAACGAAGGGTATCCAAATACTTCTATTGCTTATTTCAGAATCCTTTGGCAATTCATTGAGCCAATAGAAGGGGAATATAGATGGGATTACATAGATAAGCTTCTGGAAATAGCGCATAAGCGTAATCAAACACTTATGCTGAGAATTGCCCCTTACAAAGGAAACCCTGGGACTGATGTTCCAACATGGTATAGAAAACATGTAGGGGAGAATAGAGATTTTGCTCATCAGAAGTGGGTAGTTGATCCCGAAGATCCGCAATATTCACATTATTTTGGAAATATGATAAGAGCCCTTGGAGCTCGCTATGATGGACATCCAGATTTGGAGAGCGTTGATTTGTCTATTGTAGGCTGGGCAGGAGAGGGAGGTGGAACAGAACTTTTGTCCGATGAAACTACAATAAATTTATTAGATGCCTATCTGGAGTCATTCAAACAAACACCTCTTACAGCACTTCTTCATGGGAAAGAGGCGGTGGACTATATTAAATCAAAGAGAGAAATAGGTTGGCGGCAGGATTGTTTGGGAGACCTTGGTTTTTGGGCAGATGATCAAAACGGGTGGACTCATATGTACGACTACTATCCGCAAACGATAATAGAATACAATATGCAGGATGCATGGAAAAAGGCGGCCGTAACCTTTGAATCCTGCGCAGATATAATAGGCTGGAAAAACAATCAGGGATATGATGAAAAGGATGTAAAGTACATCATTGATCAATCCCTGAAATGGCACATTTCTTCCTTTAATAATAAATCTTCTGAAATTCCGGTAGAATGGAGGCCTCTTATTGATGAATGGCAGAAAAAAATGGGGTATCGATTTGTACTACGAAGGTTTTCTTACCCAAAAGAAGTAGAACATAACGGATTTTTGAAATTTGAATCTTGGTGGGAAAACAGTGGAGTAGCTCCTTGCTATAGAAAATACCCATTGGTAATACGATTGGTTAATAAAAGGAATAGTTACACTTTTTTGACAGATGCAGATATCCGTGACTGGCTGCCGGGAGACATAGTTTACAACAATAAAATATTTGTTTCTAAGGAGATCCCATCTGGATTGTATCAGATTCAATTAGCCTTAGTTGAGATCTTTCCAACCCATGAGGCCACTCCAAAAGCAAAGATCAAATTGGCAAATGAAGGCATTACCAAAGATGGGTGGTATGATTTGGGAAGTGTAAAAGTAATAGACTGAAATGGATTATAAAAAACAGAACTCATGAAAAGCTTTGTTGCAATATTGTTGACACTAGTTTGGTGCTATGCCTGTGGTCAGAAAGATTATCGACTTATCAAAGTGGATAATCTGGTTTATAAGAAAAATATCATCTTTGAAAGGGATTTGTCCTCTCCCAATTTCAAAGAATTTCAAATGAAAAGGCTATCCGATGGAGGTTGGGAAAAAGTTAAAAATAGCATAGATGTAACTTTAACAGAATCTGTACATGAAATCGCATTCCGGGTGGTAAACAAAGCTGATGTAGCAAGTTTGAAACATAATGTGAAAGTACAGTTGAATTAAAACTTATTTGGTGAATGTTATTTCGATTTAAGTATTGAAAGTTTAATTAATAGTTTTTCGTATAAAATGATATGAAATATATGATTGGTATAATCGAAAGAAAAAAGTAAAAATACTATTATATTTATGTTTCAAAAACTTATTATTATTTTAGTGTCGAAATTAAGTTGTGGCAAACTATGGCAATTAGTAGCCTTGTTGGTTAATACAATTGGAATAGCTTTTTTGAAACAAACAATAAATACTTTTTAAAATAATGAATCAAAAGGAGTCTGACGTAGTGATTATAGGTGGAGGAATAATAGGGTTGTTTTGTGCCTACTATTTGTCAAAAGAAGGAAAATCTGTTACTGTTCTGGAAAAAGGGCCACTTAAAGAGGCATGTTCTTATGGCAACTGCGGATTAGTAAGTCCCAGTCATGCTTTGCCTTTAAATAGTCCCGCATTGATTATGAAAGCTGCAGTATGGCTTTTTCAAAAAGATTCTCCTTTTTATATCAAACCTCAGCTGGATATGAAGTTTGTGAGTTGGATGCTTGGTTTTGCTTTGAATGCATTCAACAAGAAGCAGATAGAACGGAGTATGCACGGCCGTAATAACTTATTGATTGATTCCAAAAACCTTTACAATGACTTGTTTGCCAGTCAATCTTTTGATTGCAACTGGGCTCCCGACGGTATTCATTTTGTATTTGGAAAAGAAGAAAATTTTGAAGCATACAGGGCGAAAGATGATAAATTGGCAACCATTGGATTGGCTGCTGAACCCATTGTTGGCCAAACCCTTTTGGATATGGAACCTGCCTTAACCGATCGTGCTTATGGTTCGTGGTTCTATAAAATAGATGCCTCACTCAACCCCGGAAAGCTACTGACCGGACTTAGAAAAGAACTAATAGCTAAAGGCGTGGTGATAGAAGAACTTTGTGAAGTAACGGAGTTTAAAAAAAATAATAACCGCATCACTGAGCTTGTGACCAACAAGGGAAATATCAAAGCAAAAGATGTGGTTTTGGCTACTGGTGCCTGGTCTCCTTGGCTTGAAAACCAGCTTAACCTCAAAATTCCAATCGTACCGGGAAAAGGCTATAGCATCACTATGAAAAGGCCTGCAATTAGTCCGATATGTCCTTTGATTTTTGAAGAACGAAAAGTAGTGGCTACACCCTGGAAAGACGGATATCGACTTGGTGGGACTATGGAATTTTCTGGATATGATACTACACTTAACCGAGACAGGTTGCAAAGCCTGAAAAGAGCGGCTACAGAGTACCTCAAAGAACCTTTTACCGAAGAAAATGCAGAAGAATGGTGTGGCTGGAGGCCAATGACCACCGATGGTATGCCTATCATAGACAAGTCTCCAAAACACCAAAACTTGTACATGGCCTGTGGTCACAATATGTTGGGGCTCAGTATGGCACCATCAACAGGTAAACTCATTGCAGAAATGATCACTGCTAAAGAGCCTCACATAGACCATTCATTGTATTCATTTAATAGATTTTGATTAAGAAAAAGATGAAAAAAAATAAGACAGTATTATATAAGTTTTTAGCATTGCTATTTGCAGTGATTTCATTCCAAAGTACGATTCTGGCTTCTGATCTCACCAATTTAGGCCTGCATGTGATACCTTATCCGCAACAGGTAGCAATTGGAGGTAGTGAGTATGTATTGAAAAGTCCGGTAAATATTGTATTGGATAAGAATGCTTCGGCGATTGACCTAAAAACGGCTGAATTGCTTAAGAGTGAGTTGGAAGGAAAGTGGAATTTGAAAACTGTAATCTCTGAGACCAAAGGAACGAGCAATATAATTTTAACCAGAAAAGGAACACCTAAATCTCTTGCCGCACAAGGATATATACTTTCAACAGAAAGAGATGTTTTGACAATTTCAGCCAAAGACGAAGACGGATTATTCTATGGAGTTCAGACTCTTTTTCAACTGATTAAAAGAAACAGAGACAATATTTCAGTACCTGGTATGGAAATCACCGATTGGCCAGATGTAAAAATAAGAGCGGCTCATTATGATACCAAACACCATCAGGACAAGGGCAGTTATGTGAAAGATTTCATACGAGATTTGGCCAAATACAAAATCAACATGTTGGTGTGGGAATGGGAAGACAAATTGGCATACGAAAGCCATCCCGAAATTGGAGCTCCGGGTGCGTTCACCATAGAAGAGATGCAGGAGTTTACACGCTATGCCAGAGAATACCACATCGAATTGACTCCTTTGGTTCAAGGGTTAGGTCATGTGAGTTTTATCTTAAAATGGCCTCAATACAAAGAATTGAGAGAAGTGGAGGGGTCGGACTGGGAATTTTGTCCTTTGGAAGAAGGTACTTATGATATATTGTTTGATCTATGGGATGAAGCCGTCAAAGCCACTCCTGGATCGAAATACATTCACATTGGGTCTGATGAGACCTTTGAGCTGGGAGTTTGTAATAAGTGCAAAACAAAAGCTAAGGAAATAGGCAACAGTGGCCTGTATCATTTGTTTGCCAGCAAGGCAGCAGATCACCTTAAAAAATCAAGGAAGGTAATGCTTTGGGAAAGGCCTATGGGATGGGAAATGAATCGATCTCCTATCATGAATATGAAGCCGGATACTGATTTGGTGCTGACGGAAAGTTACTCCTATGAAACCGGGGATTTTAAGTATGCTATGAAGTCAAAGGATATGGGGTTTGAAGTTTTTATGTATGATCCTAATCCGGGTTTGGAACCACTTTTTCTTCCTTATCATTTTAGAAGGAGAACCATTGGCTGTATGGAAGACTCTTATAATTTACTGTCTTCAGGAGCAAAATCAGGCGCATTCGATGGTATGATCAATACTTCGTGGGACGATTCAGGTCTTCACAATCAAATGTGGATGCTGAGTTTTGTTACCTCAGCCCAGTATTCCTGGAACGGATCTGCTCCCGGATTAGATGAGTTTGAGGATTCCTTTTTTACAAGCTATTATGGCAGTCAGGCGCAAAATATGAAGGAACTGTACGAGTTGTTGAATGAAGGAGCCTATTACTACGCAGCAACTCTGGAACGAAATATCTGGCATCATGGAGAGATTGGCAAAACCCACATTCCGGATTTACCAAGAGGTCAATACCTGGAATACGATCCTTATTGGAATACAGAGTATAAGGAAATGGTTATAAGATCCGGAAAACAAAGTGAAAAGATGCTGCGTGCTCTTCAGATCATTGAAACGAATAAAAATCTCGATCTCGAACATGCCTATGATTTTGAAGTGTATGAGTCCATTGCTAAGTTGATCGATCATACCTGCCTTACATATCTGGATTTGTCAAAGCTGGAATATACCATTACTGAAGCCCATAGAAATGCATTTATTGACAGGAAAGAAGCACAAAACAGCCTTGAGAAAGCAGAGCAAATTATAGAAGAGAGTTTGGAGCGAAGACAGAAAGTTTATTCAGATTTGGTAAAGACCTGGGAGAAAACCAGATTGCCAAAGGGCATGTCCACTCCTGAAAAGAAATACTTCTATAAGATGGATCGCTCCCGACACTATGCAAACCGGACTGCCGATATGAGTTATTTGATCTATGACGAGCAACTGCTTGACATGGAAGGCTACCTTGAAAAACTGAAAGCATACCGGGAAGCATTTCAATTGGAATTTTAATTTAGGTGATGATATGGAGAGACTGTTTGAATGTAAAACCTTAGCTAAGATGAAAAAAGTAATTACCTCATTTATAATAACCAGTATTTTATTTCACACTTCCTATGGACAAAGTAAAAAAACGAATAGTTTAGAAACTATAGTTGAATTTTCATTGGGTTCAAAAGTTGGAAGCTTGCGGGCGGTTCCTGTTCAAATTGCAAAAGGGAAATCAGCTATTTTGATGGCGTACTCTGCAGACAAAGATATTGATCCATGGATTGAGATGTTTTACCCACCTACCGATAAGCTTAAATTTGCTTTGTTCAATCTGGAAGGTAAACTGTTATGGAAAAAGGAGCTAAATAATAGTACAATAAATGGTACTTGGTTTACCCCAATTTTTCCATTCGACTTAGACAATGATGGAATCGATGAGATTTATTTTGTTAACAACATAGATTCCATACATATCTTAAGTTATGATCATTTGCGTTTAGAAGTACTTGATTCGAATACGGGAGAAAGCATTGGACAGTGGCCATGGAAAAGATCAGTTTATGGAGAATCAAATAGCCACACATATCGCAACTTTATTATTGGGGGGTATAGCAATGGAGAGCCTGTATTGGTCACAGCTCAAGGTACTTATCAACGAATGGGATTGCAAGCCTGGAAAAAGGGTATGGAAAGTAGATGGGGTTTAATTATTGAAGACGATGGTTTGGGAGCTCGTGGATGCCACATGTCTCCGGTTGTAGATATCAATTTTGATCAAACCGATGAAATCATGTGGGGAGAGCGTTGTATCAGTATTGATGATGGTAGTTATTTATTCATAGCAGATAAAAAGGAGTATAATGGTCATTCAGATGTGATTCAACCTACATTAAATAGAGAGACAAATAAGTGGAGTGTTTTTACATGTAGAGAGAGTGGTGACAAGGGAAAGATTAAACCCAGAGTAGTTATGTTCGATGATATGGGAAAACGTATGTGGTCGGATTTAGAGTTAGGACACATGGATATGGGGTGGACCGCTCATGTAAATACTGATTCCTTATCAATTTTAGCATTCACCATAAGTAGAGGCGGAAAAATAGCAGGTCCGAATGGTTTTTTCAGAACCGATGTAAAAGAGTTTGCTTATAACGGTGAGACGGGTAAAAGAATCCATTTGGATTTTAATGCCTACAACACGGTACCGATAGATTTGGATGGAGATGGTTATCATGAGTTTGCATGTGCAATGGGAGAGCAGGCGGATAGAAAAGTATATGATATTTCAGGGCAGGTAATTGCAGATTTAGGAGCAAATGCCTATTTAGCAATGGCCTCTAAATTCATGAACCTTCCAGGGGAACAAATCCTTTGCTATTATCCCGATGGAGCAGTTAAAATATGGGCTGATAAAAATGCAAAGGATTCTAAAATAGCAAGAAAGAGATATGCCTCACCTAATTATATTTTAGCTCAAAAGCTAACAGCTTCAGGATATAATTTGGTTAATCTGGGTGGTTTGTAATTGATATATGAGCCTCACAATTTCTGGCCATCAATGATAAATGCGGAATAAGTAGGTAACAAAATTTTAAAAATAATGAAAGCTAGAACTATAATTTTAATGGTTTCAATAGTGTTGTTGGGTAGAGTAGTTTGTGCCCAGTTAAATGAAAAACTGGACCGTGGAGTAATAGCCCTTACGGTCAATGAAAACATTGTTTATGTAGGCTGGAGACTTCTTAAAAGCGATCCTGATGATATTGCGTTTAATATTTACCGAAAAGATTTTGGTGGGGGTAGATTTGAAAAAATCAATCCCAGTCCTATTATTGAATCTACAAACTATATTGACTCTACATGCTTTTCGGGAAGAGCCTATCATTATTCCATAAAAAAAATAATTAATGAGAAAGAGCAGGGTACAAAAGGTGAAGGCTATGTTTTTGTAAAAACAGGGAATCAGCCATGGTACTCAATTAAGCTTGATGATGATATTACCCTAAAGAGATTGGGTGTTGGAGATTTGGATGGAGATGGTGCATACGATTTTGTTCTTCAGCATCCTGATTTTAACGTTGATCCGTATCACCGCCCTGATTATTGGAAGCCTAGTCCCCAACCATACAAATTGGATGCTTACTCTTCCAAAGGAAAATTTATGTGGAGGTATAACATGGGTTGGGCAATTGAAACGGGTACATGGTATTCTCCTTATATGGTTTATGACATTGATGGAGATGGTAAGGCTGAGGTTTATTCTAAAGCCGGGGAGGGTGATCCAAGGCAAATTGACGGGCACGTGGTTGACGGATCAGAATATCTTATAAAATTAAATGGGCTTACAGGGAAAATTGAGAATAAAACGGATTGGCTATCAAAAGAAAAGTTTGATATTTATAATTTTTGGAGTAGAAATTTCCTTACTGTCGCTTATCTGGATGGTAAAAAACCTTCCCTAATTCAACAAAGAGGCACTTATACTATAATCAAAACACTCGCATTGGATAAAGATTTTAATAAAATATGGTATTGGGAAAGTACGGGAGAGTATGAGAAATACAGAGGTCAGGGACAACATGGTATTATGTGTGCAGATATTGATGCTGATGGCAAGGATGAATTGGTATTTGGAACTGCTGCTCTTGATGACAATGGCATACCACTTTGGCATACTGGTTTGGGACACAATGATGTAGGATACATTGCAGATATAGATCCGACTCGCCCGGGGATGGAGATTTTTTATGGGATCGAATCACGATCACCTAAAAACGGCGTATGTCTGGTTGATGCTAAAACAGGAGAAATCATTTGGGGATATGAGGAAAGAACATATCATGTGCATTCTCAGGGTATGATTGGCGACATAGATCCAGATTATGAAGGTATTGAATGCTATGCAGGAGAAGCAAAAGGCGGAGATAAATTTTTTCTAATGTCGGCAAAAGGTGAACGACTATCGGATAAAAATCTTTGGGGTCTTGCACCAAAGGCAGTTTGGTGGGATGGAGATGATTTGAAAGAAATAAACTATAATGACAACTTGTTTAAGTATAAAGGAGATACACTGCTTCAAATTGAAGGAGAAGTAAAAATGGTTGCGGATGTTATCGGTGACTGGCGGGAAGAAATAATTACCAGTATCAAAGGAGAATTACGCATCTATTCTACAAATATTCCAGCATCAACTAAAAAAGTTTGTTTGATGCAAAACAGGCAGTATCGTTTGGGAGTAGCGGATGCATCTATGGGTTATTTATACCCACCTCAGTTGGGTATTGAAAAAAACAGAGAATAGTATGAGTGCAATGGAATTAGTATTATCAAAAAAAGTATTTGATTTTTAGTCATTGAAAAGTTCTAATAGTTTAAGTTATTGTTCATACATTATGAAAACCAAAACATTGGTATTTATCTATTTTTTTCTGGTATTAGAATTAAATGCGCAGAATCCAATAGAGATAAGCTCAGAATTCCCTCAGTATTGGTCTTACAAAGGGGAGTTGGTATTATTACTTGGAGGTAGTGTAGAAGATAATTTATTTCAGATACCAGATTTAGAATATTCTCTTGATAGTCTAAAGAAAATTGGAGGTAATTATGTTCGGAATACTATGTCATCTCGAGACAATGGAAATGTATGGGCTTTTTATTTTGATTCCGAAAAAGAACTTTTTGATCTTGGGAAATGGGACGAAGAGTACTGGAATCGATTCGAAAAGTTATTACAACTTACTTCTGATAGAGACATTATAGTCCAAATTGAAGTGTGGGCGACTTTTGATTTTTATCGAGAGAATTGGGATAGAAACCCTTTTAACCCAAAAAATAATAGTAACTATACAAAGGAACGAGTAAAACTTCCTGAACAAATAGGTTCACATCCAACATGGACCGAAAATCCTTTTTTTTGGTCTGTTCCCATGCTACAAAACAACATTCCTGTACTCAATTACCAACAGAGGTTTGTAGATAAGTTATTGTCTTATTCTCTCAAATACGGGAACGTACTGTATTGCATTGACAATGAAACATCGGTAACTGCATCTTGGGGTAAATTTTGGGCGGAATATATTCAAAAGAAAGCCCAGGAGCAGGGAAAGCATGTGAATATTACTGAAATGTGGGATCCATGGGATCTTGATCACATTTTGCATAGAGAGACTTTTGATCATCCTGAAATTTATGATTTTGTAGAAATTTCACAAAATAATCATCAAAGAGGACAAGATCATTGGGAAAATGGGTTGAAACAGATAGAGCGGTTAAAAGCCATTGACAAGCTCAGGCCTTTGACCAATGTGAAGACTTATGGAAATGATTTGGGGCAGCATGGTGGGGGCACTCAAAATGGAATTCAGAGTTTTATAAGAAGTGTATTCTTTGGATCTGCCGCTGTTCGTTTTCACAGACCTAATTCTGGCCTTGGACTAAGTAAAGAAGCGCAAGCAGTCATTAGTAGCATGAGGCAATTATCTGACAATATTGATTTTTTTAGTGCAGTGCCCAGTAATGAGTTGTTGTCAGGCAGAGAGGAAAATGAGGCATATTGCCGGGCTGTGCCAGAAAAATACTATGCGATATATTTTACTAATGGGGGAGAAGTCAAACTGAATTTGGAAGACACAAAAGGCAAGGTGAAAATCCAATGGTTAGATGTGATGAAATCCATTTGGATAAGTGGTGCATCGATTAGCGGTGGTAGATATACAACAATAAAAGCACCTTCCGACGGACATTGGGTGATGCTTTTAAATTTTAAGCATTGAATTAAAATCTTTACAAAAAAAAACAGAAGCAAGACTGAATCACTTAAAAAGACAATCACAATGATGAAAAACCTAATCTTATCGATACTAATACTCGCTTTCCTTTCTTGCGCAGAATCCACTCAGTTTTATTCTCTGAACGACTTTGGCAAGGTCGAAAAAATGGATGTTCATATTCATGTTGGTACTACTCGTGATGCCTTTGTGGAGCAAGCCAAAAAAGACAATTTCAAACTGCTCAATATTGTAGTTGATTTTACCAAAGGGTGGGAATACATAGAAAATCAGTATGCTCATCGTTTGGATCAGAAGACCCGACACCCTGAACAGTTTGAGATGGCTACTGCCTTTTCTATCAAAGAATGGGATGATCCGAATTGGGTCGCCAATACCATTGCCTGGTTGGATAAATGCTTCAATGATGGGGCGGTAGGTGTGAAAGTTTGGAAAAATATTGGAATGGTTTTCAGGGATAAAAATGGAGAACTCATAATGATCGATGATCCTAAGTTGGATACTATTTTTAGCTATATAGAAAAACGAGGCAAAACCTTGATAGGACATCTTGGAGAACCACAAAATTGCTGGTTGCCACTTGATGAAATGATAGTGAACAATGACATTACTTATTTCAGAGAACACCCGGAATATCATATGTACAAACATCCCGATATGCCAACTTATGAAGAACAGATAGCAGCTCGTGACAGAATGCTGGCGAAGCATCCCAACCTTACTTTTATGGGAGCGCACATGGGCAGCCTGGAGCATGATGTAGATGAGTTGGCTAAACGCCTGGATAAGTTTCCAAATATGTCTGTGGATTTGGCTGCTCGTATTGGGCAGGTATTTTATCAAACCATTCAAGACAGGGAAAAAGTCCGAAATTTTTTCATCAAATATCAGGACAGGTTACTTTATGCCACCGACATGGGAGACAGTGGAAAAAAGAATGAATCAGACCTGAAAAAAGAAATGCATGAGACCTGGCTGTTGGATTGGCAGTTTTTGGTCACAGACGATTGGATGACCAGCGACAGGGTTAATGAAAAATTTCAGGGACTTAAACTACCAAAAGAAGTGGTAGATAAAATTTACGCTAGAAATGCCAGGAAAATGTTTCTTTAAGAATAAAAATAATTAGATAAATTCTAATGTATTTAATAATAAATGTTATTGTGAAATGAAATATCTAGCAGTTAAAGCCGAATTAATCAGTTGTGTTGTTTTTATAGTTTTCTTGAGATGTACAGATAGCACTTCTGACGATTCTAAAACTGGAGGAGACCAACAAGATAATTTAAGTGAATACGTTGAAATCCCTCATATAGATTTTGTAGAAATGTCCAAAATCCAGCCTCATATTGGAGATGAAAGTATAATCTGGTATGATGATTTTTCGTCCGAAAAGGATTACATGGATGGATATGGTGTAATTGATTCTAATGAAAATTTTGGAACCAGTGGAGGCTCAATTGATATGGGTTTCAATAAAGGAGATGTTGATGGTAGGGGAAATAGAAAAGTAGCTTTTGGGGATTTCCCTGGCAATCCATCGGTCATAAACCAAGGGCAACAGTATGATGAGGTATATTGGAGAATATATGTCAAGCATGAGCATGGGTGGGAGGGTGCTCCAGCAAAAATGTCGAGAGCGACGAGTATTGTTTCTGATAACTGGCAGCAGGCAATGATAGCACATGTGTGGAGCGGTGCAAACAACTCAATTACCCTTGATCCTGCTCGTGGTGTCGATGGGCAAACAGACCAAATTAAAACAACCAAATACAACGACTTTGATAATTTGTATTGGCTGGGCAATAAGCCTGCGTCGGATTTTCAAATTTCCGCAACGGAAGAATCAGGTTATTGGGTTCTTGTGGAATCCAGGGCTAAACTCAACACTCCTGGAATGGACGATGGTATCAATCAACTTTGGATTGATGGAAGGTTAGAGGCTGAGAGGAAAAATTTGAACTTTAGAGGGAGTTATACCGAGCATGGTATTAATGCGGTCTTTCTTGAATCCTATTGGAACAATGGATCAATAAAAACTCAAGGACGTTGGTTTGACAATTTTGTAATATCCACAAAACCAATTGGTCCGGTTGTTTCACCTGAAAATCCCACTTTGTACAAAACCCCTTATCATGAACCAGGTGAATTATCAGCATGGGAAATTGAACTTGCTTCGGACTATGAAGGCAGTGATGTTGTTTTTCAATCAAACGTTCTGGGAAAAGAGGAAAAAGTTGTAGTAGAGGAAAACAGTGGAGTGTTTAAAGGTTCATTGAAAGGAAAAACTGCTCTCAGTTCTGGTAAAATTTATTTTATCAGAGTGCGTCAAAAAAACTCAAAAGGAAAATGGTCAGATTGGAGTAGATGGCATCAGGGTTTTAGAGTAGAATAGAAATTTAGGAGTACGTAAAGTATATATTATGAGAAAAGTAGTAATACCTATCATCTTTTTGGTTTTGTCTTATGGAAGCCTTTTGTCCCAGCCTTTTCCTTATTCCGTAAGCTCAGATTTTGCCCAGCCCAATAACATTCGCACCTATTTGAGTAGAGTAGCCAGTGAAATTACTCATAATTCTTTGAGTGACATCAAAAGTCTAAATGATTGGGAAGCCGTTAGGGATCAACGGCGTACAGAATTTCTGGAAATGATGGGATTGCAAGGGAAACCTTTTGAAGGCAAGCGGTCTCCGCTAAATGTGACCAAAACAGGGGTGATTCAAAAGAAAGGATACAGGATAGAAAAATTGTATTATGAATCTCTTCCGGGGTTGTATGTGCCAGCCAATTTGTACATTCCTGATGGGATTAAAAAATCAGTTCCTGCAATATTATATGTATGTGGGCATTCACATACTCAAAAACACAACTATCAGGCGCATGCAAAGAGTTTTGCTCAAAATGGCTTTGTTGTTTTGATTATTGAGACCATCCAACGTGGCGAAGTAAAAGGGGAACACCTGGGTGCAGAATCTCTGGGTTGGTTTCATTGGTACAGTAAAGGGTACAATCCCGGAGGAGTTGAAATCTGGAACGGCATTCGGGGATTGGATTTGCTAAGCGGGTTGCCGGAAGTAGATAAAGAACGGTTGGGTGTTACCGGTATATCTGGCGGAGGTTCACAGAGTTGGTATCTTCCGGTGGCCGATCCAAGGATAAAAGCTGTTGCTGCTGTGGCAGGAGCAGGGTCACTGGAAGGTCAGATATGTCAAAAATCCATAGACGATCATTGCGACTGTATGATGCCCATCAATACTTATGGAATAGATTTTACCGATGTGGGTGCCCTTATCACCCCAAGGCCATTTATGATAGCTCAGACCACTCAGGATCAGTATTATTCTATAGAAGCTGTGCGAACATTGTATGATAAGATTAAGCCTGTATATAATTGGTATGGCAAGTCTGAAAATCTTTCAATGGTAGAAGCAAGTGGAGCACATAGCTACGGATCTAATGAAGAATTCAGGTCGGTTATTCTATCTTTTTTCATGAAAGAACTAATGGGTAAAAAGGTGTCTCCTGAAAAATTAGAGCCTATTGATATTTCGAAAGAGTTGTCAAATGAGGAATTGGCTGCTTATGTAAATGGTGCTCCTAAGGATGACAAGACAAAAACAATTCAAGATTCTTTTGTAGAGATGGCTACTCCTCCTGAGATTAAAAGTGTCGGTCAGTTGGAGGATTACAGAAAGGAAGTAATAAACTTTCTGAAAGAAAAAACATTTGGAGCATTTCCCGAAGAAAATACTCCCCTGGAGATTCGGAAGGAGTTTCAATATACCAATAAGCAGGGAGATGAAAGAGAGATTTACAGCTTTGTCCCGGAAGAAGGGTGGAGGTTAAAAGTCTTTCTCCGAACGGGTCAGCCTTCAAAGAAAAAAAAACCTGCAGTATTGGTGTTGAGAAATCCAATGGATAGTCGTTGGTCTTCTTACGAGCTTACATCAGGTTTAGCTGACAAAATGATCATAGCTTCTTTTGAAGCCAGAGGTATTGGAGAAACCGGATGGTCTCCTTCGTTGCAGTGGCATATTAGAAGAGCTGCCGCCTGGACAGGACGTACCGTTGCATCCATGAGGGTTTATGATGTGCTGAGATGTCTTGAGGCCTTACGACAATTACCGGGAGTTGATCCAGACAATATTAGTATTGTTGCTGAAGGGGAAATGGCAGCAATTGCTTCTTATGCGTGTCTGCTGGATGATAAAGTCAAATCCCTGCTTCTAAAAAATCCTCCTGCTACTCAAAATGCTCCAAGCGAACCAGACGGGACAGGTATGGCAATCGAAATGCTTAATTGTTTACGCATAACCGACCTGCCCCAGGTGACGGGATTGATGTGCCCACGGCAATTAGTCGCCATTGGTGATTGGCCGGAAACATACAAGTGGGTAGAAAACCTTTACAAAGATTTAAGTAAAGCCAATACTTTTAAAAAAGTGAGCAAACCTTCTGAATGGGTTGAGTAGGAATAGATGCTAAGGCTATATTCTATGTACTTATCAGCAATAAGAATTATCAAGTAGAATGACCTTTCTGTGATCAGGGAAGTTTTTGTTGGTCACAAATCAAATAAAGGCGAAATCTGAGCTTTTTTCGTAAACCACATTTGAGTTTCCGCCTTTGTTGGTTTTGTAACCAACAAGCCTCTAAGGCAAGCGGCTTAGACATCATCCATATAGTGCGTTAAAAATGGAAGTGTCAAGTCTTCACTTTCATAAAACTGAGCCGAACTGTACTCATAGTCAAGTGGACTCTTAGCCAACATCCATTTTCTATGGACAGGATTCTGCTAAAGTATAATCTAATACAGCGGATGCTTGCAGGTCACAAGACCTGCAAAGGCAGGAATGGCTGTACTTCCGCCCTTGTTGGTTTTGTAACCAACAAGCCTCTAAGGCAAGCGGCTTAGATATCATCCATATAGTGAGTTAAAAATGGATGTGCCAAATCTTCACTTTCATAAAACTGAGCCGAACTGTACTCATAGTCAAGTGGACTCTTAACTAACATCCATTTTCCTTGGACAGGATTATTGTGAATGTAATCCAACTTTTGCTCGATCACCTTTCGGGAATACATCTCAACTGCCAAAGGATTTCTTTGCCATATCTGGTATTTTCTGTCTTTACTTTCAACCAAAAAGTCATCTATGTGTCTATATCCTGAATCTTGTAGTTGATACAAAAGCTTTTGGGCAGTGAACCGCATAAAACTCAATTGTACATTTTGAAACTTCTTGTTCTCCAGTGGCTTCCAAAGCAAGTGTATGTGGTTTGGCATTATAACATAGGCATATACTTTTGCTGCTTTTTCTTCAACTAGGTATTGCAATGAATTGAGAATAATCTCCTTTCTTTTATTCACCTGAAGTAACTGTTTCCAGTTAAGTATTGTAGCTGTATAAAAATATATCGTTCCAGCTTTCATTTTTTCTGGTTTAGTGATAGACCTTACTCCAGTGGTTTGCAGGTCACAAGACCAACAAAGGCGAAATTACGGTTTTATGAATACTTAGCCTTGATTAAATCTAGGTTCAATATTAATTTATTAAGAGAGTCCTCTTGAATTTTGAGTTTTTCAATATATTCTTGTAATTCCAACTTTGATAGTTTTTTCTTTTTTAAGAGACTGTATTGTAAACTAGAATATTCACTTTCATATTTTAATTTCATTACATTTAGATATTCCAAATATGTTATGTCACTATTTGGAAAAATTTTTGATTCCGGTGAATTATTAGTTTGGAGTAAATGCTCTAAGCTTGTTGTAAAGTGTTCTATTTTTTGTTTGTTTTCTAGGAATTTTGACAAGAGATATTTTTTCTGTCTAAACTTCTGCCCGAAATAGTCTTTTGATAAAAGAAATAGAACTATTGGGATCACTATGCCTGAAAAGATAGCTATTAAATTTTCTGTTTTCATTTCTTAGGTGGGTGGGTATGGGTGGAGAGAATGTTTTATTTACTGCCAAGATTCATTTCAGTTCTCAAATTCAAAAGTTCTTTTAAAGTTTTTTACTATTGTCATTTCTGTATTTTTAAAATTAATCTTTTTAAGAGAGTAAGTAAATTTGCCTTCACTGATAACTACTGTTTGATGTTTTTCATGTGACAGACTCACAAATTTAGTTACTTCTAAAGAGTTAGCTATTACCATTCTCATCGATCAAAGATCTGATTTTCCAACTTGACAAACTTCCCTCGGGTTTGTAAATCCCATTAACATTTCCCCTCTTGTTGGTTTTGTACCCCACAACCTCTAAATAATCAGATTATATATCGGAAGAATTACAAGGGGTGGTGCAATGAATGTATTTGTATTTCGAGAGGATTTAACACAATGAGTTATCTTTGAAAGAGGTACTTTTCCAATTGGAAACAAAAACAATGAACGATAAGGATAATTTTTATTTTGATAAGCAGGAACCAAATAAAAGCTGTTTCCGCCCTTGTTGGTTTTGTAACCAACAAGCCTCAAAAGAACCGGATTCTACATCGGGAGAATTACAAGGGGTGGTGCAACGAGTGATTTTCCTTTTGAGAGGATTTAACACAATGTATTATCTTTGAAAGGACAATTCTTTCAATTGGGAGCAAAAACAATGAATGATAAGGATAATTTTTATTTTGATAAGCAGGAACCAAATAAAAGCTGTTTGCTGGCTATGCGAAAAATCATTCTGGGCTATGATAAAGATATTACTGAGACAAGGAAATATGGGATGCCTTGTTTTTGCTACAGAGAAAAAATGTTCTGCTACCTATGGGAAGATAAAAAAAGCAAAGAACCTTATTTTCTGATGGTTGAGGGAAAACACCTTGATCATCCTCAGCTGGAGGCAGGAGATCGCTCCCGAATGAAAATTTTCAGGGTAAATTCAAACGGCGATTTGCCAATAGCTGCTATCAATTCGATTATGAATCAGGCATTGGATCTTTACAGAAACGGAATCATCAGGATAAAAGCGAGTAGCAGGTAGTCTGCTCAGTTTATTTTAACTTTACAAAGCTTCTGTTTCGAAAACAATCATTGTAAAAACCTTTCAATACTCTTTTGTTAAAAAGTACAGTGCTCTTTTTTTAATAACAAAATGACGAAGTACATCGACTAAAATGAAAACTAGAAATACCGATATCAGGAGGATTCCAGCAATCGGGTGATTGGCGAAAATGGCGAGCCATCCACCTCCCCATAACAGTAGAGTACCTGCTAAAAAGACTATAAACTTGGTAAAGGATAAATATGATTTGATGTAGTATTTATCCTCCTCTACATTGCTGTCTGTAATATGATGGACATAAGTTTTCTTTGTATTTCTCACTCCAAGGTCTATTTGATTTAGACCATTGCGCAATGGTAGCGTTTTGCTTTCCCCTTCTTTTATAACGTCTATAAAAGAGCCGTTTGCGTACAGGAAAATGTCAGGTGGAAAAATACCTTTTATTTTCAGAAATTCTATATTGAGTAGCACCATATTTTTTATATAAAAGTAATACTGACATCCGACTAATCTGTGATTGTTGGAAAACAGTTGTTTTATAGTCGAATTAAGGTGGTTTTGATAAGTTTTGAAAAACACCCCCTTGTTGATTGCAGAACATATCGAGTTGGATTATCCTAATTTTTCTTTCT
>NZ_JBDKWG010000122.1:0-151601 GCF_040151475.1 Reichenbachiella sp. MALMAid0571
CTGTGCCACCTGAGGCGGTCAGCAGGTTGCCTTGCGCATCGGCCAACTGAACCGTTACCGTACTCGTACTGGCTCCATCGGCTACTACCGGACTGGTTGCTGCTATTGTCGTATTCCCATTGGTTGGATCGGCTGAGCCAGGGGTAAAGACCACCTGTACCGGACTGCCATTGACTACTGTGTCATCTACTGTGTCGTCATTATCTGTGTCTATCTGGGCGGTCACATCGGCCGTACCTGCTGCCATGGAGGTCAATGTCACGCTCACTTGGCCACTCGCATCCGTCTGCAATGCGCCCGTACTGCTCAACGTGCCCAAGGTCGTGGCAAACTGGATTTCTACGCCAGCCAGTGCCAAATCATCTCCATTTTCATTCTTTAACTGGACGGTGATCGTAGCTTCTTCTGAGCCATCGGCTACCCTCGTTAAGGCCACCCCACTGATTAAGGTACCTGTGGCTGTTGCACTAGGGTCATCATCTGTGATGGTATAGGTAGTGATTATTTCTGTAGTAGCACCTCCATCAGCATCTCCAATTGATAATGATGTACCCGGATTTTGCAAAGTCAAAATAATTGTCTCATTAGGCTCTGGGGTATTATCATCTGTAATACTCAAATTCAGGTCACTTACACCAACAATATCAACAGTTTGGGCCATACTATAATCTGCTGCAGGTATAGTAACAGTAACCGGAGATGGGACATTAAAAGCATAATCCGTACTCCCAATTGCCGTACCACTAAAGGCTACTTCAACAGTAGCATCACTCAAAATAATTCCACCCTGAACAGTCAGGCTTGGAAGGTTTCCACCTAACGTTTCATCATCAGAGGAAGTGGCATCAGTAAATTCTACCAAAATTGGAATTGCAGCAATAGTGAAATATTCTCCGTCACTTAAATCCAATGTCAATTCCCAATCTGTACCATTGAGGGTCATTAACTCGGGCACATCATCCGAAAAATTTGTATCCGTACTTTTAATCAGGTACACATTGGATAGTGTAGCAGGCAACTTGGACGCAAGGCTACTGCTATTCGCAGGTATGCTAATTTCCACATTACCAATCGCTCCCTCTTCATGCACCAACCAACTTCTACCTAATATTTCATAATTGGCAGGAGCTCCTGTGGTACTAAATTCTGCAATAGATCCATTGTTATTCCCTACAGTTAAAAAATTCAAATCTGCACCAAAAGTGCTGGCATTTGAAGTATTGTCTACAGCTATTGCTCCCAGAGCTAATGTGACCAATGCATCACTATTGACGGATTTAGATTGTTTTTGACTCAGCGCAGAGTTATCATCACGACCTATACCAAAAATATCGTTATTGTAAGAAGACGCATTCGTGGCGTCCTTATCCCACATTTCCGTAGTTCCATCGCTGGCTAGGTAATCTTGTGGTGCAGTTTGGTCTAATGTGATACCGTATTTTAGAGCAAGGTAAGATTCGATTCTTTGGCGATCTGTAACCGATCCATCTTCCCCATAGATAATAACTTCTGAAATATCCCCATCCCAGTGATTTGTCCCCGTCCCAGAGACTCCTATAGGTAATGTTGTTAAATCACCTGGGGATGCCCCTGCCTGTGTAGTGGAAGCATCAAGCCCATTGATACGTGCAATATTAGTCCCCAATGCTATTCGTGCACTGAACAATCGACTTATTCCCATAGAGTAGTCACCAATATTTCCAACTACTGAAGTTGTACCATCTACAGTATGTTCTAAACCAGTACCATTATTAACAACCAAGTTATATTGGTCTTCAGTGCTACCTAACAACTCTTGCTGCGAATTAGAACTAGTAGAACCTACCGCAAATATTTCATAATCGCCATTAACACCAAGTCCGCCTGGAGCACTAACATCCATCTGATTTGTACTAAAGGTCAACGTTGTATTAAAATTGGCAGTGCTTGAAGTACCATCAGGGTTTCCATCTGAAGCGGTCGCATTGTTTTCATTCACAGACTGGTCGTCCCATTGGGTTACTGTGGCTCCCCCTGTCACACCTACATCTGCTTTTAACCAAAGACTAAGGTTACCAGCCACTCCTCCAGGTGCGGTATTATCCAGGAAATTTAACGGTACATTACTTTCATGAACCGCCCCTGAACCGGAATTGGTCACAATGGAAGCATCCGCCCCAACAAATGCTGAGTTGGTAAACTGAAAGTTTAGCGAGTTTACGTTTTCTGAATCATCATGATTGGTTGCAGTTCCTGTAAAGGTAAGAACAGCACTATATCCGTTTACAGCAACTGTCAAGGCAGGAGTTAGCCCTGCAGGCAGGTTGGTTATAATGTAGTCGGAAGTATGTGTCAGGGTCGTGCCAGCATCAGAAAGCTGATCGCCAGAAATGTGTATAGTCAATGGAGTAGCATTATCAATTGACCCATCATTTATCAGGTTTTCGCCATACTCTCCCAGCGTTGTTGCCACAACTGAATTGCCAACTCCTAAATCTGCAACACCGTACAGTCTGATACCATCCGATGAAATACCAAACCCCGTGTTGTTAGGGATGGTACCAGAATAGATTGACAAACCAGGATCCACAGATACAGAAGTGGAAATGACTGTTGTAATGTCGTATGATGTGCTTAGGGTGCGCCCTACCAATTTGTCTCCACCTGAAGAAGAAAATTCGTATAGGATCGTACCATCCTGATTGAAGAAAATATCCATACACTTATCAGAAGCCACACCACTGAGTGTATTTCCGGTGACCACCGCAGTTGAAACATCGAAGGCAGTAAGAGAATACTCAGTGATTAAATTGGCACTCGCTTGAGATACAAGCATTATTGTTCCTGTATTATTAAATTCTATCGCTGTAGCTTCTGCCAGACCTGTTGAAAGAGATTGACCAGAACCAGTATAATAGGCATTGATAACATCATAGGCTGTGCCAAGAAAGTACTCTTCAATTGTCCCAGCACCCAGCAATACAAACATCTTAGTTCCATCACTACTGAATGTGAAGGCTTCAGCCCTTGTACCATACACACCATTAAAGCCAGTATCAAAAACTTTACCTGTACTGGAAAGAGTAGTTACGTCAAAAGCAGTAGTTGCATTGTATTCCCTGATTTCGCCTGAAGGAATACCGGATGTTCCATCGTCTCCAAGTACATAGGCCGTCATTCCATCGGGAGTAAAATGAATGTCAACTCCGGTAATATTGCTATCTGTTCCTGCTGCTGTAGGAGCGATTGTGAAGTTTCCCCCGCCGAAGGGTACATACCCCAAGTATGGTTCTTTAACAGGAGCAGCAATCGCCAATGTGAATTCATTGCCGTCATTCAAATCCAATCCTGTAATCCTCCAAATATCACTGCCCTGATCTATCAATGACACAGGCGTTTCATCAGCCAGACTACCATCATTATTGGTATCGACAATGAGGAAATAAGGCAGGCTCTGCGTTGTAGCTGGCACATCAAATTCTGCATCTGCCATATTGAAATCCAACTGTAACGTACCTACTTCACCCGACTCTTGTACACTCCATTGGCGTGACAATATATTCAAGCCCGTTGGAGCTCCTGTAGCAGTAAATGTTGCTGCACCGTCATTATTCCCAATCGTAAGAAATTCACGATTGCCAATATCCGTGAAATTATAACTTGTTGGAAGGTTGCTATCGTCCGTACTTTCACCCTCGGCAAGTAAAGTTACGATGGCATCACTATTTATCGACTTGGATTTGAGCTGCCCCAAGGCAGAAGCATCGTCCCTTCCTATCCCAAAAATATCATTATTATGCGTCGCTGCATCAGAAGCATCCTTGTCCCACATCTTCGTAACCCCATCTGATGCGATGTAACCCGTTCCAGTGCTTTGATCTAAGGTAATGCCATATTTAAGTGCAAAATAAGACTGAACCCTTTGCACATCCACTCCAATGTCAATATTGGAGTCGTAATAAATAATCTCAGCTATATTCCCATCGAAGACATTAGCAGTGCCATCATGACCTATAACAAAATCGGATGATATAGGGGCTACATTTCCCACATTCGTAAAGCTGGCTAAACTTCCATCGTCATATATTGTTGAGCTGCCAGCATCATTTCGAGTAGCCGTGAATCCTCTATATTCTAATCTGGTGGTGGATGCGGGATCAATATTTTGAGTGGTACCATTAAATGCTTCTACTCCCGCATATTCCGTTTTAAAAATATTGCCATGAGCTACTGAAACAGAATTGTCCAAGTTGGCTTTATAAACCATAAAAACGCTGATATTATCCCCAACAGAAAAGCTTGGAGTAGATAAGCCATATCCCTGATTATTAGCTTCTCTGGTAAACTCAATTGTAGTATTGAAATTGAAAAACTCACTGTCGGAGGTATTATATTTTATAGTGGATGCAGCTGTTGGTGGAACCGTGGTGCCCAGAAGCGAAGTAGTAGCATTGTTATCGGATTTATCTACCCAATTGGTAATATCTGTGCCATCGGTTGTCACTCCTCCGTTATCATCCGCTTTAAACCAAAGCCTGGCAGTCGCTCCTACCCCTCCCGGACTTATCTGTACCGCAGCGAGGGTGAAAAACAGGTCGTCAGCCAAGGTCACCCCTGTGATCTCCCCGTTGGCATCTAGTGGCCCCAATTGAGTATATCCTGAAGAAAAATCCCCGTCTGCATCTGAAATAAGGTAGTAAGTGGTAGCAGCAGTTTGTCCAAACCCATCAAATTTCAGGTTTACCGCTCCCACACTTCCCGTATTATCCACTTTCCATTCCCTTGCTATCCGTCCCTGATAGACGGCAATGTCCAATTCGGAAGTCTGAAGTGTTAATACCCCACCATCATTGGCCACTGTCAAAAATTGTAAGTCGTTGGTATGTGCTGTGGTACGGGCTGGATCGTTGTTTGTAGTAGCAAAGTCATTGTCAAGTGCTATGGTCACAATTGCCCCTGAATTGGAAGATCTACTTATACGCTGATCAAGCTCCGAAGCATCATCCCTACCTATACCAAATACGTCAACATCAAAGGTTCCGTTGGTTTCCGTTCCATCATTGGTCCAAATAGGAGACCCATTGGAAGCTATATAGTTGGTAGCTGAAGTTTGATCCAGTGTAATCCCATATTTTAGAGCCATGTAAGATTGTACTTTCTGTAAATCAGTACCGAATAAATCATCGGTATAGACCACTATTTCACTGATCAATCCCTCCCAATCTTCTCCTCCATTATCAGAATCACCTCCAATAGTCGTTTCTATAGTGCCATCAGTGCTTACGTGTGCAGATCCTTTACTCCCTCTATTGCCATCATACCCAATAGTGGCATCCGTTGATGACCAAGAGTAATCAAAAAGTGATAATTTATTCGGTATAAATGTTCCCTCTGCGGGTTGAAAGTCACTACCATCAAAAATGTTGGTTAATGCATCCTTAGTACCCAATTGTGGATCTTGACCTCCTGTGCCTGCTGTACCAAATCCAATAATACTATTGTAACCGCTTGTGGTTGGTTGGCTGGCAATGGTGAATACTGAACCATCCTGACTGGCTGCAAAAGTGGCTGTGGTAAGATTGACCAATTCTGCGTTAGCAGCAGCAAAATCAAGTGTATTGATGAAATTATTGGTTTGATTTCCTACAACCAGCGTTGGTGCTGCATTTCGTTCAACAACATCAATGCCTATAAAGGATTGATCCTGCCAATAACTTACTTCGTCCCCTACAACAGCAGGATCAGTTCCTGCCACATCATCAAATACTCCATTGTCTGTTTTCAACCACAGTCCAAGGTTAGCAGTAACCCCACCGGGTGCTTTTTGAAATCTGGCCAAGGTAAAAGTGACCCCATCCAATAGCGTTACTCCTGTAAGTTCCCCATTGGCATCCAATTGGCCCAAAGTAGTAATGCTACTGGAAAAATCCCCATCAGTTGTAGTTACCAAATACCAATCTTCGTTGAACCCGTCAAACTTAAGATTGACGGCACCTACACTTCCAGTATTATCCACTCTCCACTCCCTGACCAACCTCACCTGATATTCCAACAAATCAAGTTCTGAACTTTGATTGGTAAGAGTTCCTCCATTATTGCCAATCACTAAAAATTGCATATCACTTGTGTGAGTCGTAGAACGGCCTGCATCGTTGTTGGCACTTATAAAATCATTGTCCAATGCGATGGTTACTACTGCATCGGAGAGTATTGATTTTGAAACCCTCTGATCTAGTCCGCTATTGTCATCTCTGGCAATACCAAAAATATCATTGTCATACCCACCGCCCAAAGTCCAAACAGGAGTAGCATCTGAAGCCAGGTAATTGTGAGATAAGGTTGATCCATATTTTATTGCCAAATAGCTGTTGATTTTTTGTCTATCTGTCTGAGACAAAACGACAGAATATTCTATGATTTCCTGACCCCATCCGCTTTGTCCGTATGTGCTTCCTCCTCCAACAGTGAGGTAATTGTTAACAGATAGCGCCGCATTATTAATGGTTACATTATTAATACTTTCATCTCCATCAAAACCCACTATTGTTTGACTTCCTGGTTGATCAATAATAGCACTAATAATACCTGTCGTTCCTGTTGCCCATTCTTTACTCGTATTGTATTGATTGTACTGGTAGGTTGTATAGTTTCCCTTGCTTCCTCCTGAGGCAAAAGGAGCAGAGATATAATGAATACTTACAGAATTTGCTCCTGGGTAGGTATTGTAGCCAAATCCCCATCTATGAGAACCTCCATCTGAATTGGATGCACTTGAAAAACGCATAAAATGTGCGTAAATACTTCCCGGAGATGCCTGATTGTTGTGATATGCTGCGAATATACTATGCGACTTGGCATAGCTGCTGCCTGTCACCGTTTGATGTAATCTCGTCTTTCCTGTAAAATCAATATAAGGATTAAAATTACTTGAAGGTGTTCCAGAATTAAAGGTCGGTAATAAAGCTGTTGTACCCTGAGCTAAAACTGGATTATTTACAGAAAGAGATTCCTTATCACTCCATTGAGTTACTGAGGAGCCCGAAGTTACTACATTTACGTTGGGATCTAACCAAAGATCAAGCCCAACAACAACCCCTCCCGGAGCTACTACAAAAGATGCAAAAGTAAAATACTGGCCATCTGTAAATGTAACATCTGCATAATTATACGTTACCCCGTTGATGGCTTGTGTATTGGCTGACATATCGGTAGCGATATCCGTACCATCAAAAGTTGCATCGCTACTTTGAATAAGTTTCAGGCTGTTCAAACCTTCTTCAGGCCACATTACCCTTACTGTTCCTAAAGAACCAGTATTGCTCACTTTCCAAATCGCAGGGAAACGATTATTCACACCATTAATACCTGTTAGAGATACAATGGGTTCTTTTTCTAATCCATTGTCGCCCCATAGTAAGAATTGACCATCTGTGAAAGTACCAGCATTGTCGGCATTTGTATTTGCCATACCTGTTGTACCTATCAATACTTGTTCCCCTTCATTTACAGATTGTGATTGTTTTTGATTTAGTGCCGACAAATCATCTCTACCTATACCTGCTATGTTATTGTGATACGCTTGGTTAGCAGATGCATCCCAAACAATTGTTGTTCCATCTGAAAGTACATAATCTCCTTCATTTATACCATCTCCATTTGGGGCTTCAAATGGAGTTGTATTAAAATCAGTATCTGCATCTAGTGTTGAACCATACTTAATTGCCAAATATGTATTTACACGTTGTACTTGTGCATCCGTTAGTATGGTTGTGTAGCGAATATGCTCGGACATAGCTCCACCATAAAAATAATTTGGCGTATTATTCCCATCTCTACGAGCCCCTAAATAATATGAGCCAACAACCCCTTGCTGAGCAGCTGATTGATTGCCTGAATATGTCTCTATTTTTGCGCCTCCGAAATAATAATCTGCGGCTCCATCTGTAGCGGACGGTGTAGAGCTCCCGGTCATTATCATGCCGTGAATAGCAATATTTCCTATGGTTGCCAAATTTGGATATGTATCAAATACATGTCCTCCCGACCCGGTATTGGGATAGGGTGTTTCTATAGATATCAGTGAAGCGGAACTGTAATAGAAGGATCTTCCTCCATTATTAGAAGTGTTATTATGGCGATTAAAACTCCAAAGTGAACTTGCCGTTACATTATCGGGTTTATCTACCGTGAATATGGAAATGTCATCACTATTAAGATCAGAGTCAAAAGCTCTGCCCAAATAACCCGAGGAATTAAATTCTATTGAAGGATTAAAGTTTGTTGCTTTTGTTATTGAATTGAAAGATTGTGCACCAGCACCATTACTGCTATTATCAAAAACTTTAGTCGTTGTTACATCTGTCCAATATTCCACATTGTCAGAATCGTTAGCCAAAGTAACACCAGCATCAGAAAACACATTTTGATCAGCCCTAAGCCAAAGGCGAAGGTCAGAAATCACTCCACCTGGAGATGGTGCTGTATAAGCCAATGTAAATACGTCTCCATCATTTAAATCAACACCTGTAAAGGTAGCTTTGCCTCCTATTACTACACCTCCAGTAATTACAGATGCATTGGTGAAATTGCCATCTCCATCAGTATCTATAAGAAGTTCAATATTCGATGCTAGTGAAGATACATTGTCAAAAGCTATAGTCAAATTACTTACATTACCAATTTCTGAAACTTTCCATTCTCTAGCTAAACGATATGCGGCTGATGCAGCTCCTGATAATTCGGTACTTTGCAAATCTGTACTTCCATCATCATTGCCCCATACCAAAAAGTTCTTGTCTGCGGCAAGAGTGTTCGCATTTGTAGGATTGTCCACTGCGATTGCTCCCAGACCAATGGTTACTATATCGTCTACATTTATAGATTTGGATTGTTTTTGATTAAAAAATCCATCGTCATCCCTACCAATACCTGTAACATCATTGGTATAAGCCGCATTGACGGTGGCATCCCAAACTTTAGTGGTGCCATCACTAGCAAAATAATCGGTAGCGACTGTTTGGTCTAGTGTAATGCCATATTTCAGTGCCAGATAGCTTTCTATCCTATCTTTTTCTGCATCAGTTAAATTTCTATTATAAACAATCACTTCAGATATATCGCCTATAAAAGCTTCTCCTGCTGTTCCTATTCGTACCCCAATATGGCTACTGCCTGATGAGAACTGTGTATTGTAAGTTCTTGCTGATGTAGAAACCTCCCGCCCATCACTATTGATACTTGCAGTTGTACCATTATGGTCATACCTGCCTATAAAAGGTTCGTTTACCGTAAAAGCCCCTGCTCCTGTAAAATCATTGCTCCAACCTATATAGCGCAAAGTCCCATTCTCATAACGCCAAGATTGGTTTTGGCTTGTGGTATTTACACCATAACTAAAAGCAGTTTGACTACTAGTGGTGGTTATCTTTGAAACTATAAAAACAGTACGGTCATCATTTCCTGTAGGAAACGCATTGAGGTCAACATTTAACTGATTTAAATAATCATTACCATCAAAAACTACGGAGTGATTGAAATTGATAACATTGCTTACCAGTTCAGGGTCACTGGCCACAGCTTGTTCATAGTGGTTTTCGTTACCGGAGAAATCCAACCAACCATTGCCGACAGTGAAATTGCCATCTGCCTGCCCAGAAATATCGGCACGAGCCCAAAGAGCTATACCCGCATCTACATTGGCGGGTCCTTTTGGGTTAATGGCCACTGCACTACTGAATTCTGAAACCGAGCCATTTTGAGTGTTGTCTTTTAACGTAGTGGTCCAAAAACCATCGGTAGCTCCTCCGCCACTAACGGTAACGATATGCGGCCCAACTCCTGAAAGACCTGTAGCTACATCGGTGTAAGTACGTCCATTGTATTTTTTGTCGCCAACTTGGTTTGTGAAAAACTCTACGTCACAATCTGTACAAAATGCTGGCAAAGTAAAGGTAACCTCATAATTACCACTGCCAGCATCTATTGAAGACATCAACCTTGGTGTGTCCCCATCCAATTGCTCGAGATCATTGTTTCCATTGTTAGCAAGGTTATCTATACCTGCCAGGTTATTGTACATACTGTTTTGAGAAATATGTACACCATCTACTTCTCTTATACTTATTGCCTCAGCGGCATTATCGAAAAAGGTATTTCCAATAATATCTAAATCAACAACAGAATTGTTATAGTACAGCCAAACACCATAGCCAGCATAAGATGAAGCAACTGTTCCGCTAATAGTATTATTTAAAATCTTAAGGTTAGAAGTACTATTAGCACCTCTCATATCCCACTCCATAGCCGCACTGCTAAGGTTTGTGAACGTACTGTTCTGTACGGTTATGTTTTTTTTCTGGTAATTATTGTCAAATTCAACTCCATAATTGGCTGTATTTGTTTCTGAATTGCCAGAGAACGTACAATCGTCAATGGTTAAATTATTTACTTCTAATCTAGTATATAATCCATGAGAATCGGCCTGATTTATAGTTACATCTGTAAAAACGGCATTTTTCGTTTCGTCATCATTTATATGAGAGTAGAAATAGATTCCATAATCACCATCATCTAAACTCGCCCCATTATCAGTTATATTTAAGTCAATATCCACATTGGTCAATGTAATGCCATTGACTACACCATTGAAACGAATCATTTGATTTCCTGTGTAACCATCAAAATTATCGAAGGTTGAGTTGATAATACTAATATCGGTTGATACACCGCCAATAAAAATTCCATAAACCTCCGCATCATGTATTGTCAAACCATCAATCGTAACATTAGAAGTTGTGGTATTGAAATAAATTCCGTAATCGCCATCATCTGTAGTAGTTGAATGATCTAAGTCCAACTCTACGTTGGTCATGGAAATATCATCAGCAACGCCAACAAAACGCATTCCAAATGCCGTAGTGCCACCTTCATCATTTATAAATTGGAAACCGTTAATATCTACATTTGTTGTTGTTGAAGCAAAATAAAGAGCATACGCATCTATATTGGTAAATGTGTTATCAGTTAATGTAATGTCAGTTGCCGTGCTACTAAATAAAACACCGTAATCACCATCATTTCCATTTGCTGTCAAATCTAAATCAATATCACAATTCTGGATGGTTACATTATTGGCTGCCCCCCCAAACCTAATTGCTATAATACCTCCACCACCAGAGTCACTTAAGTCAAAATTATCTATTAGCACATTTGTTGCAGTACCAGAAATATAAATAGCACCATGACCAATGTTTTGCTGTTGGGTCATGGTGAAATTTAATACTGTAAGATTTAATGCATTGCCAGCGTAATAAATCCCATAATTAAAATAATTACCTCCTGTATGTAAAGCAACTATATTTTCTATAGTAATGTCCGTAGGGCTACCACTGAAGCTAAAAGGCTGATAACCTGTATTTTGAATAATAAAGTTTCTGAAAGTAGCAAAATCCCCTGTTGCATCTGCTCTAAAAACATATCTGGTAATATCACCTCCATTACCATCAATTGTAATATTTCCAGAGCCATCGCCTATTCCATCAATAGTTACATTTGGCACAGAAATTATTGGCAAATCACTCAATATGGTAATAGTGCTACCGCTCAGTGCTACATCGAACACAATGCTATGCGGACCTGCACCCGCTGCATTGATATCAGTTATTGCTTGGCGGAGAGATCCCGCTCCTGAGTCATTAATAGTAGTTACAGTAATATCTGTTGCTAGTACATTTAAAGAAAAAATGGTACATACAATCAATAATTGTATGTTGCGTAAATGTTTTATCATAATGCTCTGATTCAGAATTGCTCTGAACAAACATTATCTATCTCTAAAGAAAGAACAGTTTCTAATAACTAGATACCAATATGTACGAATGTTTTATATAGTCATTTTCCTTGGGTGATAGATTTCTGCTTGGTCGGCTTTAGATTTAAAAAAAGTGTAAAAATTATTTTTTACTATTCTATTATGAATTCGTATTTTTGCATATTATTAAGAGGAGCGTTGATAGATTTTTGCTTGGTCGCGAAATCAAATCTTAAAATAGCGCTCCTCTTTTTTATTCTCATCCTAACAAACATAAATATATTTATTAGATACTCTTCATAATAGTTATTTCACTTATCTTCTTTTTATGTGAAATGTCCTATATTTATTTTAAATGTCCTCTCCTTGTTAACTAATCTTTAAGTTTATTTGGCTCGTTCATACCAGAATAGAAGTATTGTATGCTTCAATCATGTTATTAAATTCTTCCATTTTCAATCTGGAAATAGGTATATTGTATAACTCGTTTACACAACGAAGAACTGCTTTTTTTGACTTGAGAGTTCCAGTCATTTCTATTACGGTATATAAGTTAACTATGTAAGACCTGTGACAGTTATACAAGTAAGTAAAAGAATTCAGTTGTACTTGTAATTCAATTATGGAGGTTCGTAAAACTTTTTTCTTTATCTCATTAGAGTGGCTTTTATAATTGACTTCTACATAATTGCCACGTGCTTCTATAAAGACAATATCCATTGGGTTGAGTTCCAATACATCTTCCTTGTTTTTACCAAGTAGCCGAACATAAAGACTATTTTGTTTTTCAGGCTCTACTTGAAGCGGTCTCTTTTCAAATTTCTCTTGAATTTTTTTGTTCTTTTTTAACTTTAAGAGCAGAGCGAACTTCATTAAATACCTATCTGTTGAAAAAATTAAATAATACATCACCCAACCTATAGTAAAAGAATACTTTAAGACATCAGTAAATACAGGAGGCTCCAATTGTACCTCCACTTCTATCTTTCCATCCAAAAAACCAAAAAACCAAAAAACCATAACGGCTACAATCAAAAAGATACTATTGGCCCAAAGTAAATCCTTACCGATAGTCCAATTTTCATCAAGATAATTCACCATTATCAAAAATGACAAGTAATATGTACCTCCAGCTATTATGCTAAAAATCATACTCAAATAAAGCTGAACATCAAAAGTAAATCGATCCAGTTCAAAGGGCTGGAGCAAAATCAAAACAATAAAAACCTTTGAAAATAATACTATAGAAGCAATTTCAGGATAGAACCAATAAAACTTTGGGGGACATTTAGCAGAAAGAAAACGCATTCGATTTAAGTTATGATCAAATGATAAAGACAAGCAATACTAGAGTCATAAATTCCAAAGAGATTTCTGTCCCTTTGTAATCTCTACACACAAAACGTCTTTGTACTACTGTGTAGATTACATGTACTAAAAATGTTGACAGTATGCCTATCTTGAATAGAGGAACTCCTTCCTCAAAGCAGGACACATTATAAAGAAGGGCTAGGTTATTAAAACTTTCGTAGAAAGTTGTTCCTTTCTGTGTATCAGGTAAATTGATTCAAGTAAATAATTAGAAACACTCAAATAGAATTGAAAAATCATAGCTCTTGAAAGGATAGAAAGACGAAAACAATTTAAAAAAATTGAATTTAGCATTTTTTTAAATAAAAATACTAACAAAAGTTAAATTTTTAACATTTTGAAATAAAATAAGGGGAATAAAACAATACAAAGTAAATAGTTAAAGAATTAGGAGTACCCCGGAAAGTGAGATGGCATATATGAATAAAAAAACAATCAAACATACTATATAACGGTATGATGACATACTCCGTTAGACCCTGGATCCGAGTCAGCATACAACACTACTATTACAATTGAAGGATACGCCAAAGAGTACTACTTCCTTGTAAATAAAAAAGACCACCCAACCTGAGTAGTCTTTTTCTTGATGAGGTCCCGAGCGGATTCGAACCGCTGTACGAGCTTTTGCAGAGCTCTGCCTAGCCACTCGGCCACAGGACCATTTTATTTGAGTGCAAATCTATTACTAATTAGAATTGCCTACAAAAATTGATTGATTTATTCTATCAACTTTTTTTCAATACGGAAAAAGAAAATAAAGGGTGCTTTTGCACCCTTTAAAATTTATTCTTCTGTCTTCTCTTCAGCTTGATCTTCAGTCGCTTCTTCTTTTTTCTTAGAAGCTTCTTTTTTAGCTTTTGGAGTTTCCTTCACTTCTTCCTCAGCAGGAGTATCCTCTACTACCTGAGCTTCAGCTTTAGGCTCATCTTTCTTCTTCGCTGCAGCCTTTTTTGTAGCTGCTTTTTTAGCACCATCTTCCAATTGCTCTTTCAAAGCACTTAGTGCTTCAAGGTCACCAAGTGTAGATTTTTCTGATCCTTTGTTGATCTTTTCGATAGTGTTTTCTCTTGTTGGTTTTTTCTTCTTCGCAACCTCTTTGTCTTTAACATCAGAGTAAACCGCTACATGAGAAAGTACAATTCTTTTTTCGTCTTTAGAGAACTCAGTTACGATAAACTCAAGGCTTTCTCCAACTTCAACTTTAGAATTGTCTTCTTTTTTCATATTTCTGGCAGGACAGAAACCTTCCAACCCGTAAGGAAGTTCAAGAACAGCTCCTTTGTCACTTACAGAAATAATGCTACACTTATGAGATGATCCTTTGGTAAATACTGTTTCGAAAGTATCCCATGGATTTTCTTCCAATTGCTTATGACCTAATGCCAATCTTCTGTTCTCAACGTCCAGTTCAAGAACTTTTACTTCCAGCTCATCATTCACATTGATGAATTCTGATGGGTGCTTGATTTTTTTAGTCCAGGACAAATCAGAAACGTGCACTAAACCATCTATTCCTTCTTCAAGTTCTATAAACAACCCAAAGTTTGTCAGATTTCTGATCACTCCTTTATGAGTAGTACCTACATCATATTTGGTCAATACATCTTGTTTAGTCCAGGGATCTTCGGTCAATTGCTTAATGCCAAGAGACATTTTTCTGTCATCTCTATCAATAGTCAATACTACTGCATCAAGAATATCTCCAATGTTGATGAAATCCTGAGGGTTTCTTAAATGCTGAGACCATGACATTTCAGATACGTGAATCAATCCTTCTACTCCAGGCTGAAGCTCCAGGAACGCACCATAATCTGCCACATTCACTATCTTACCGGATACTTTTGATCCTACTTCAACTGTTTTATCCAAAGAATCCCAAGGATGTTCGGTCAATTGCTTCATGCCAAGAGAAATTCTTTTCTTGTCATCATCAAAATCCAGTACAACTACGTTGACTTTAGCATCCAGACTCAATACTTCCTCAGGATGATTTACTCTACCCCAAGAGATATCGGTGATATGAAGCAATCCATCTACCCCTCCAAGGTCGATAAACACACCAAAGTTGGTCATGTTTTTGATCACTCCTTCGAGAACCTGACCTTTTTCAAGGTTGGTTAAGATTTCAGTTCTTTGTTTTTCAAGATCTTTCTCTATCAATACTTTGTGAGAAACAACAACATTGTCGTTGGTATAGTTGATTTTCACAACTTTCACTTCCATTTCTTTGTCAACGAAAATGTCAAAATCTCTGATAGGTTTCACATCAATTTGTGAACCTGGCAAGAAAGCCTCAACACCAAATATATCAACGATAAGCCCACCCTTAGTTCTTCTTTTCACCATACCATTGATAACTTCATCGTTATCAAGAGCCTTTTGGATACTTTCCCAAGCGTGAACAATCTTAGCTTTTCTTCTGGACAATACCAATTGACCATTGGCATTCTCCTGTTCTTCTATAAATACATGAACCTGATCGCCAATTTTCAAATTTGGCAAATCTCTAAATTCTGACGCAGATACTAATCCATCGGATTTAAACCCAATGTTCAGAATCACATCTCTGTCAGAGATACTCACAACAGTTCCTGCTACAACTTCTTTTTCTACTATCTGATTCAATGAACCACCATATAACTCTTGAAGTTCTTCAATTTGAGCTTTAGAATATCCTTCACCAAAACCTTTGGTTTGAACACCATCCCAGTCAAATTCTTCCTCTTCTTCAACCGCTGCTACTGGAGCAGCTTTTGCTTCGGCAACTGGTTCTTGAACTTCTTCCTCAGTCTCACCTACAGTTTCTTCAGCCACTTCTTCTTTCGGTTCCTCAACAGCAATTGCTTCCTCTGCTACCACCTCTTCTTTTGGTTCTTCAACAGCAGCGGTTTCCTCTGTAGAAGGTTCTTCTACCGTTTCTTCGGATGCTGTTTCAGCTACAGTTTCTTCTACAACTGTTTCTTGAACTTCTTCCTTGCCGTTTTCTAATTCTTCTTTGTTTTCCATTTTGTTCAACTCTGTTTACAATACAACCCTAGAGTTATCAGGTGTATCTTTAATTATAAAAAAATCTCCACGTAGAGACCCGTTCTTTTGAACGGAGCGCAAAGTTAAATAATAATGGGATTAATGCAAGTAGATTTTTACTCGCCGATATTCACAGACACCATCAAAAGGCATTTGCCACAGTTAAGAGAAATACATAAGTACAAACAACAGGCTGATTTCACTATTTAGCTAAATTATATTGGATAACCATAAATCCTTAGATTCAATTTCTAAAAGTTTACCAGGAAATTATTTAGAATAATTCTAAACAATCTTGATTTTTCAAGAAACGAGACATAAGTTTGCTTCCTTATTTTTAATAGGTCTAAATAACAATAAAATGAAAAAAACTTATAAAGTAATAATAGGAATGACATTTTGCATGTCAGTCTTTGTTGGCTGTGGGGATGATGAACCGATAGTTGATACTCAGGAGCAGTTAAAACAAGAAGTAATGGAAACCTATGCTAACATAGTATATGCCAGCTATGTTGACTCTTATAATGAAGCTGTTAAATTGCAAACAGCCATCACGGCATTTTTAGCCGAACCTTCCAGCACTACAAAGTTTGAAGCTGCGAAACAAGCCTGGCTGGATTCAAGAGAACCATATCTACAAACTGAAGCATACAGATTTGCAAGTGGCCCTATTGATGATGAAGACGGGCCAGAAGGTTTTTTGAATGCCTGGCCACTGGATGAAGCATATATAGACTATGTGGAAGGAAATTCTACTGCCGGCATTATCAACGACCCCAATTCATTTCCAACTATCTCTAAAGATGTACTGGAATCACTTAACGAACAAGGAGGAGAAGAGAACATAAGCATCGGATACCATGCAATTGAATTTTTATTATGGGGGCAGGATTTAACAGATCCTTCAGCAAAAATGCCAGGTCAAAGACCAAATACAGACTTTGTTGATCAGGGAACTGCCTCTAATCAGGACCGAAGAAGAAAGTACATGGAAGTATGTGCTTCATTACTCTTGGATCACTTACAATTGATGGTTGATGAATGGAATCCTGACAATTCCGGAAACTACAGAGAAACTTTCCTTGCCCTGAATTCTTCTACCGCTTTAAAAAATATATTAACAGGTATTGGGGTATTATCCAAGTCTGAGTTGGCCGGGGAAAGAATTTTCACTGCTTACGACAACAGAGATCAGGAAGATGAGCATTCTTGCTTCAGTGACAACACACATAGAGACACCAGACAGGATGCACAGGGAGTAAAAAATGTTTATCTGGGTTCATATACGCGAGTAGATGATACCGTTGTATCTGGAAAAGGGTTACATGACTTAATGGAAGAATTGAATCCTGAATTGGCTACCTCTATACTTGCGCAACTCAATCTGGCTTTTGACAAAGTAGATGCGGTGGGTATTCCATTTGACAATGCGATAAATGATGATACCGAAAGGCCTAAAATCATTGAAGCTGTGAACGAACTTAGAACTCTCGGTGACAATTTTGCAGCAGTAGCTACTGTACTAGGTTTTAATATAAATACAGGCTTGCCAGACTAAAACCCGAAAATCCCCTTGTAAAAGAGGCTTTTCTATAAATATTGTTAGTTTTTAATTTGCCATTTGTTTCTTTTTGCAATGCAAAAAGAAACAAATGGCATTCTCTATTATAAAATCACTGATGCTTCTTAGATTATTAACACTATTGTCTGTAGCTATAACAATTATATCTTGTGGCAGTGACGAAATAGATCCTACACTTTTCCCTGAAGAAAATGAAGAACTATCCGGAGGTCTTACTACTATATTTGATGAATCTCCCAATGCATTTGGCTTGCAAGCCCCTAATTTATCCTCAGACGAGGGGCTGCTTTTTTTCGTAGGAAATTCTTTTTTCAACCAAAACTGGGTAACGTCACCATCCTCAACTACCGCTCGTGACGGTCTGGGTCCTTACTTCAATGCCAGAGCATGTAGTTCCTGCCACTTTAAAGACGGCCGAGGAAGGCCACCGGAATTCAGCGGAGAGCTCAATACCGGGCTATTATTAAGACTGGGCAGCAATACTCTGGATGCTCACGGAGGCTCTTCAGCAGACATCAATTACGGCGGACAGCTACAAGACCAGTCCATACTAGGTATAATGGAAGAAGGTGGCTTTGAAATTCTATACAGTGAAGTAACAGGAGAATATGAAGATGGAACAAAATACTCTCTGAGAAAACCGCTTTATAAGTTGTTAGGATTAAACTACGGAGACTTGAGTGCTGATACACAGATTTCTCCAAGAGTAGCGCAACAAATGATTGGATTAGGACTTCTTGAAGCCGTATCAGAACAAGACATTGTTGCCATGGCTGACGAAAACGATTCTAATAATGATGGCATAAGTGGCAAACCTAACTATGTCTGGAATGTTGAAAAACAAAGTAAAACCATTGGTAGATTCGGATGGAAAGCAAACCAACCAACCGTGCTTCAGCAATCTGCGGGTGCACTAAACGGTGACATAGGAATCACAAGCAGATTATTTCCTGACGAAAATTGTGTTAAAGGTTGTGATGACCTGGCAAATGGCGGTGAACCTGAAATTGATGATGATGACCTTGACAAAATAGCACTTTACTCCAGTACGTTGGCTGTGCCTGCCAGAAGAAATTGGGATGACCAACAGGTATTGAAGGGGAAGAAAGTTTTTAATGAAATTGGTTGTCAAAATTGCCACATTCCGAAATTGACCACAGGTCAGCATCCAAGTATTGAGGCTCTATCTAATCAGGAAATCAGACCCTATACCGACTTACTCCTGCACGATATGGGAGAGGGCCTGGCCGACAACAGACCTGACTTTGAAGCCAATGGTAAAGAATGGAGAACAGCTCCTCTTTGGGGCATTGGGCTGGTAAACATAGTAAACAGCCATACATTCTTTTTGCACGACGGCAGAGCTCGAAATTTGGAAGAAGCCATACTTTGGCACGATGGTGAAGGAAAAAGTGCTAAAGATGCCTTCTTAGCCCTTGAGTTATCAAACAGACAACATCTAATTACCTTTTTAGAATCACTTTAAGATGACGGTATTCCAAAAATCAATCATTGTATTAATCACTCTTTCCTTAGCGGCATTGATCATCCCATCTTGCTCAGATGGCACAGTGGTTTACTCCGAATTAGATTATTATAGAGAAGGTCAGCTTAAAAACACTTTCAGAAATGAAATCGCTCCATTGCATGCATTATTTGCAGGTGAGTGTGCCAAACTAAGTAATGTTTCTATCACATTCACCAATCAACTTAATGAAGAGAATCTAATTAAACTCAGGAAACAGTGGCTGGAAACCATTTTGGTCTGGAAAAGATGTGAATTATACAACCAAGGACCAGTTGAGCAGAGTTTTATTCACAACTCTATTGACAAATGGCCTGTCAATGCAACAACTATAGAAACAGCTATCAACGGTGAAGACATTATTGATAAATCGTACATAGCATCTCGTGGTTCTAATGCTAAAGGACTTGCTGCCATAGAATATTTGATTTTTAACCAAGAAAAAAACACCTCTGAGGTGTTGAATGATTTCAGCAACTCAAGAAGATTAGATTATCTTTCATCACTTTCGGAAAACTTAGTTGAGGTATCAGAGTCAACCAACTCGATGTGGACAGGTTATCAAAACGAGTTTGAAACGCAAGCAGGTGGCGGGCTTGAAGGCGGGCAAAATAAGTTAATCAATAACCTGATCAACCTGTTGGAAGAAATAGTACAAACTAAAGTAGGCAAAGTATTAGGTAATAGCAATGGAGGAACTCCAATGCCAAGCCTTGCAGAAGGCTACAATAGTGCTGCTTCTCTTCAAATGATAAAAGCCAATCTGAAAACCATAGAAAGATGCTACACTGGTGAATTCTCTCAAGCTCCTTTTCGGGTAGGGTTTGATGAGTTTCTCATACAATCAGAATCTATTGCTCTCAATGAACGTATTCTTAATCAGATTCAATCTTGCTATGAATCTATTGACAAAATACAGAATGAATTAGGTAGTGCAGTAATTTCCGAAAATCAACAAGTAGTGGCATTATACGATACTTTTGGTGAGCTTTTGATCCTACTGAAAGTAGATTTGGCCAACGTATTGGGTTCGACCATTACCTTCACCGACAATGACGGGGATTAAGGCTTATTACCAAAGCTTAAACTCAAAGGTTTCCCTCCAACCGTTAATAATTTTCCGGATTGCTTTCGGATTATTAATGGTAGCTTCTCAAATAAGATTTTTACTTAAAGGGTGGGTTAAAGAGCTTTATCTGGCTCCAAAATTTCATTTCACATATCCGGGATTTAGCTGGATCACTCCCCTTCCTGAAGTCTGGATGTATTCTCTGGTGGTAGCTACAATCCTTTTGGCTCTTTGTGTATCTCTGGGACTCTTTTATAGAATATCCATTATTCTATTTTTTTTATCATTCACCTATTTAGAATTAATAGACAAATCATTTTACCTCAATCATTACTATTTTGTTTCCCTCATTTCCTTTCTGTTAATCTTTCTACCTGCTAATGGTAAATTTTCATTGGATACGATTTTATTTCCTCATGTGAGAAAAACCAATGTAACCAAGTGGTTGATTGAAATAATCAAATGGCAAATTTGTCTGACTTATATTTTCGCCGGAATAGCCAAAATAAATTATGACTGGCTCATCCTTGCCCAACCATTAAAAATATGGCTATCAGCCAGAACTGATACCCCAATTGTGGGGTCATTTTTCAACGAACCATGGGTAGCTTATCTATTCAGTTGGACGGGGATGGTGTATGACCTTACCATTGCGTTTTTTCTTTTGAAAAGAAAAACCAGGCCATACGCCTTTGTATTTGTCATTATATTTCATTTGATGACCTGGACACTTTTCAACATTGGTATGTTTCCATTTATCATGATTTTTTCCGCCCTTATATTTTTTGATGAAAAGGACTGGAAAAAAATATTTTTCAAACAAACAAATGTTGAGGCTATAAATGAAAGAAAACCCATTTTTCTATTTAAAACAAAGTCGTTACAATATATAATGACGGGATATTTCATAATTCAAATTATATTGCCACTGCGTCATCATCTGTACAAAGGCAATTTGAGATGGACAGAAGAAGGTTATCGATTTGCCTGGCATGTAATGGTTGTTGAAAAAACAGGCTACTGTGAATTTATTGTCAAGGATAAAGACTCTCAAAAGAACTGGACAGTTCATCCCAGTCAGTACCTGACTAAGGTTCAGGAAAAACAAATGTCGTTTCAGCCTGACATGATCTGGCAATTTGCAAAATATTTAGAATCAGATTTTAAGGAAAAAGGAATTGCTGACATGTCAATAAACGTAAAGAATTTTGTGTCACTCAACGGCAGAAAAAGTCAACCATTAGTTGATCCAAATATCGATTTAACTGAAATAGAAAGCGAATTCCAATTATCTGAAATAATTGTAAAAGAGGAAGAATTAGAATCAGTTGAATTAAACTGAAGCTGTTAACTTTTCAACGCTCATTATATCTTCATTGATCTCATCAGACTCTATCAACCCATCCCTCAGACGAATGATACGGTGTGCATATTTTGCTATATCCTCTTCGTGAGTTACCATAATGATGGTATTTCCTTTTTTATGAAGATCCTCAAACAACTCCATAATACTATATGAAGTTTTAGTATCAAGATTTCCTGTCGGTTCATCAGCCAGAATGATACTGGGATCATTTACCAAAGCACGGGCAATAGCCACACGTTGACGCTGACCACCGGACAGTTCATTAGGTTTATGCGATCCTCTATCCTCCAACCCCACTCCTCTCAAAGCTGCCTCAGCCCTTTCTTCCCGGTCAGATTTGCTATATCCGGCATATATCAGCGGTAAAGCTACATTTTCCAAAGAAGTAGATCTGGGTAAAAGGTTAAATGTCTGAAAAACAAAACCTATCTCTTTATTCCTGATTTCAGCCAATTCACTTTCTGACAAATTACTTACGTCGTTGTTATTTAAAATATACTGACCAGAAGACGGTGTGTCCAAACAACCAATAATATTCATCAGTGTAGATTTGCCCGACCCTGAAGGTCCCATAAAGGCAACATACTCACCTTTATTGATCTTAATGCTAATAGACTTCAAGGCATGAATGGTTTCCGAACCCATCACATACTTCCTTGCAATTTCGGTGGTACTGATTATTTCTGACATAAAATTAAGTTGAAGGTTATAGAAAAAATTATAACGTTATTAGTTTCTAATTTGATACATTAATAGTCGATTTCTTCATCTTCATCAAATGAAGAGATCATACTGCTCAATAAATCATTGAATTGAATACCTTTTTCCAATGCATGTTTACTAAGGTAACTGTACTCTACCAATCCAAACAATACAAACTCCATTAAGAACAATTTTTCGTTTGCATTTTTAGCCTTACAGTGATTTTTAATCAACTCCTCTAATCCTGTAATTGAATTCAACACCTCCTGATATTCTTTCTGAGTATAATCATTCAAAATATCAATCATATTACCTTTCTCAAACCAGGTAGAAATCGCTTTATATGGATCTACACTCCCTTTTTTGTTTCGAACTTCTTCAGGATTTGGAAAAATATCAGGCAACATTGTTCGGATAGCCTTTCCGATCAAACTTTGAGCTACTATTCCCGGCCCTTCCTGTTCTCCTTCATACACCAACTCCACCTTTCCGGTAATCGCCGGAATAACGCCGATGAAATCAGAAATTCTCACAAAAGTTTCCTTTTCTCCATTTTTCAAAGCCCTCCGTTCTGCAGCACTAACCAAATTTTCATAAGCAGAAATAGTCAATCTTGCAGAAACGCCACTTTTTGCATCTACATACTCACTATTTCTTGCTTCTATTGCTATCTGTTCGATCAACCTCTTTGCAAAATCATTCACCTCCACATCCACTTGCATGTCATCCGCTATAGCTGCTTCCTGAGCGGTAATTTTCATACCTGTTTCTATAGATTTAGGATAATGGGTGATAATTTGGCTGCCCAACCTATCTTTCAGAGGAGTAACAATGCTTCCTCTGTTTGTATAATCTTCCGGGTTTGCTGTAAATACAAATTGTATTTGAAGCGGTAATCTCAACTTAAATCCTCTTATTTGAATATCTCCTTCTTGTAGAATATTAAACAAGGCCACCTGAATTCTTGGTTGGAGATCGGGCAATTCGTTGATTACAAAAATTCCGCGATGCGCTCTGGGTACCAGTCCGTAATGAATCACTCTTTCATCTGAATATGGAAGTTTAAGTGTTGCTGCCTTAATCGGATCGACATCACCTATCAGATCGGCAATCGATACATCAGGAGTAGCCAACTTTTCAGTATAACGGTCATTTCTATGCACCCACTCCACCTCTAAATCATCACCTTGTTCACTTAAAGCATCAAGGCCAAATCTTGAAATAGGATTTAAAGGATCGTCATTTAACTCAGAACCCTTTATCACTGGCATGTATTCATCCAGCAGTAATATCATCTGACGTGCTATTCTGGTTTTGGCTTGGCCTCTCAATCCAAGCAGGTTGATATTATGCCCGGATAAAATCGCTCTTTCTATATCAGGAATAACCGTATCTTCATAACCCCAAATACCTTCAAATACATCTTCTTTATTTTGAATCTTCGAAATCAGGTTTCTTCTCAACTCTTGTTTAATAGTTTGAGACAGATAACCTGCTTTTTTCAACTCACCTAAAGTACTTATCTTCTTCACTTCTTCTGGTGAGAATTTTTTATACGACATACGCTACAAATTTTTCTTTCTATTGTTTTTAAAATCCTCAAACACCAAATTTCCAAGCCCCTTCAAGTTGCTATAATAAGCATTGCCATTGTTGATTTTGGTAAACTCTTTTACAAATTCCTTTAAGTAAGGATCAGAGGCTATCATAAATGTAGTTACCGGAATATTGAGCCTGCGGCAAGCAGCTCCAAGGTTGTACGTTTTATTCAAGATCTGAGGATCAAGACCAAAACTATTCTTATAGTATTTAATGCCTTTCCTCATACAAGTAGGTTTCCCGTCTGTAATCATGAAGATCTGCTTGTTGCTATTTTTCCTTTTTCTCAGTAAATCCATTGCCAACTCCAATCCTGCTATCGTATTGGTATGATAAGGCCCCACCTTTAAATAGGGTAAATCTTTAATCTCTATTTGCCAGGCGTCATTGCCAAAGACGATAATATCTAGTGTGTCTTTTTTATATTTTCTGAGAATCAACTCGGACAAAGCCATCGCCACTTTTTTTGCAGGAGTAATTCTGTCTTCTCCATACAAAATCATAGAATGGCTGATATCAATCATCAATACCGTTGAAGTCTGAGTTTTAAACTCTCGCTCCTCCACTTCCAGGTCATTTTCTGTAAGTGCAAAATCGGAAAAACCATGATTGATCTGCGCATTGCGAATAGAATCCGTCATTGATATCTGATCAGGAGTGTCTCCAAACCTATATTCTCTCATATCCGAATTTCGCTCATCTCCCAATCCGGAATGAAAAGTTTTGTGCTCACCCTTTCCTGATTTTTTGAGTTTGCCAAAGATTTCTTCAAGTGCACTTTTTCTTATTTCCTGTTCGGATTTAGCACTGATCTTAAATTCACCAGTTTGATTATCTTCAGTCAGAAAGCCTTTCTTCTTCAGGTCTTCTATAAAATCCCCCATACCATAATCGGCGTTGGTAATGTTGTATTGCTTGTCAACATTGGTCAACCAACTAAGTGCCTCACTTACATCTCCTGATGTAATCAACAATAGCTGCTGTAGGATATTCCACAGGTTATCAAAAGCTGATTGATCTTTGTTCTTGTCAGGTACAAAATCCGTAATCCGGTAGCCTATCATTTACTTATTTGGGGAAATTATTTTATCAATACAATACATCAGGATTGTTTAACAGCAAACCTGTGATTCAGATTTTTAATTTAGCGATTATTTCGTTTAATTTAAGTAAACAATCTGTTTTTACCTTCATTCTAAACACATGGCTGGCAGGAAACCAATATTTGCAACCCTCATTGTTGATATTGTGACTTTTATTAGTCACACCTTATTAAAATCGCTAGAACCCAAAGAAGGAAAAGCCAAAAAGAAAACAGATCACAAAAAATGGGAATAATTATACCCTTATTATTTGGTAGGCATGGTTCTGAAAATCACATCCCACAGAGGAGATGATACACCAAACGCTCTTTCCGGCTGTTTGTAATGGTGGATTCCGTGGTGTACCCACAAAATCTTAAAAAAGTTTTTAGGTGGTTGAAAAGCATGTACCATATAATGCACCCATAGGTAAGATGCATAACCCATATAAAATCCCGGGAGGAATCCATATACCAGATCACCCATTATTACTTTAAAAAACAAATAAAACAAGAAAGCCAGGGTCACACTTGCCGGTATTGGCATGGCTAGTCTGTCTTTATCTTTAGGATAGTGGTGGTGAACACCATGCACGGTATAAACAAACTTCTTTTTAGCTTCAGTATCTTCACTCATGTGAAAAAGAAAGCGGTGCATGATATACTCAGCCAGAGTAAACAACAAAAAACCTACGATGAATAAAACCATAACCGCTGGGATATTCAGTCCTATTTTTGCACTACCGTAATAAACCAAACCAATGGAAAATATAGAAAACATAACCAAAGGAATAGCTATATGAGTTCGGGTTATTCTCTCAATAAAAGGGCTTTTAGACAAAACTGTCGTTCCCTTCATTTCGGGTTTAATACTCTTATGATCCAGCATAATAAATCAAATTAATCCAGAAAAACTTCCAGATAATGCAATTATATGAGACAAATTTAATTTGTGACAACCGATCAAAGAAATAAAATCAAAAAAAAGGCAATTAAAATAATCAATATCATGAGTCTAATTTATTTTTCGACAGTTTCCTTACTGTTTTATGGGCTGTTTGGCTTCCAAGGCGACTTTAAATGTTTCTACAGTTTCTGTATAGAAAGTTTCATACATTGGTAAAATACTCTCTAAGTCAAAAGTTTTTGCCCTATCCAACGCTGCTTTTTTAAATGTCGCCAAATTATCCTTGTCCAAAATATGGATTGCCTTTTCTGCCATACATTCGATATCACCAATATCACATAAGAATCCTGTTACTCCATCGAGATTCAACTCAGGCAAACCACCTACATTGGTACTGATGACTGGCACTTCACATGCCATTGCTTCCAATGCTGCCAATCCAAAACTCTCCTTTTCAGATGGCATGATAAAAAGATCGGATACCGACAGCACTTCCTCTACAGCTTCCAGTTTACCCAAAAACCGCACATCGTTCAGGTTACAAGAATCACGGCACAAATCTTCTATTCTTGTTCTTTCCGGCCCATCACCAACAAGGAGCAATTTGGAAGGGACTGTTTCCCGTATTTTGTTAAATACCTTCACCACATCATCTACCCTCTTAACCTTTCTAAAATTGGATGTATGAACAATCAATTTTTCACCATTAGGACAAATGGCTTTTTTGAAATGGTCTTTCTTTTGTTTTTTAAACCTGTTCAAATCGATGAAATTAGGGATCACACGTATTTCCTTAGTTACATTAAAGTGATCATAGGTGTCTTTTTTCAAGTCTTCAGACACGGCGGTAATACCATCGGACTGATTGATTGAAAAAGTAACAACAGGTTCCAGTGAAGCATCTTTCCCTACAATGGTGATGTCCGTACCATGCAGGGTAGTAATGAAAGGAACGTCAATCCCTGAAGATTTCAATATTTCTCTGGCCATATAAGCTGCCGATGCATGCGGCACAGCATAATGCACATGTAACAAATCAATATTTTCGTGCTTTACCACATCTACCATTTTACTAGCCAATGCGATCTCATAAGGTGGGTATTGAAACAGTGGATAGGGTTTGATATCTACCTCATGATAAAAGAGGTTTTCGTTGAAAAAATCCAAACGGGTAGGTTGCGAATAGGTAATAAAATGAACCTTATGCCCTTTCTCTGCCAACGCCTTTCCAAGTTCTGTTGCCACAACCCCAGACCCACCATAGGTGGGATAACATACTATTCCTATCTTCATTAAATTGGTTTTATCTAATCACTTTTAGAATCATTCTGAACCAGAAATGACTCATACATTATGTCATGAATTCTAGTACGTATATTATTCTGAATGAGTTTATTATTTTGAGCATCAGGATACACCCTATTGGACAAAAACACATAGACCAAATCATATTCAGGATCAGCCCAGACAATAGTACCGGTAAACCCGGAATGCCCAAAAGCTTTATCTGATGCATATTTGGATGCATTTTCAACAAGAGAATCCGGTTTATCCCAACCCAATGCCCGGCGATTTGAATCTCCTTGTTTTTTAATAAATTTCTGTACAGTCTGCTCAGAAAAATACCTGTTGCCACCATAGTAGCCCTTTTGCAAAAGCATTTGCATGTATTTCCCCAGATCACTGGCATTGCTAAATAATCCGGCATGGCCGGATATTCCATCCAAAAGGGCTGCATTTCTATCGTGTACATTTCCCCAGACCAAACTATTTCTGAGATAATCATCCTTTTCCGTTGGTGAAATTCTGTCTATAGGAAACCTGCAAAGCGGGGCATAACCTGTCGATGACATTCCCATGGGATCAAATAAATTTTGACTCAAAAACTCATCTATTGATTGGTTCAATTGGTTTTCTGCCAAATCCTTCAATACCATAAATCCCAAATCACTATATAAATACTCATAACCTCCACTATCTTTTTTAAGGGAATTGAAGCCGGAAGCAACTATCCAACTGCGAATGGAATCCGCCCAATTTATGGAAAGTGTTTTGTACTTATACCTGCGTCTTCCGGGTAGCTTAAACCTAAAGTCATCTCCATCCGGATCAAATTCAGCATGCCTCCAAAAGGGTAAATACGATTTCAATCCTGACTGATGAGTCAATAAGTCTGTCAGCTTCACGCCAGACTTATCAGAATTTGCAAATTCATTGATATAACTTCCGAGACTATCCTCCAATGAGATTTTATTCCAGTCTGCCAAAAACATTAAAGAAGGTACAGTAGCCACCACTTTGGTAATAGAGGCTATATCATATATTGTTTCATTGTCCACATGCTCGGTACTATCATAGGTGAGATGACCAAAGGACTTATTGTACACCACTGTTCCATTTTTAGCCATAAAAACCTGACACCCCGGAAATGCACCCATTTCAATCGCATCCTTTACTACAATATCTATTTTAAACAATTCATCGGTATCGACCTGTAAACCGGTAATATTTCCATACTTGAATCTTCCTGTTTCAGGAATGGTTTCACCCATCACTAAAACAGAGTCTTGCGCGGAAACCCAGTGCAACCTTCCTGTGATTTTTCTGGCTCCAAATATGTTTTGTGGAATCAAATGCACATAGTTGTCTTCATTTGAGGGAGTCCAAAGTATAGTCTCAAAATCTAGTAATTTCTCAATATACTTCTTATCTCCACTGTAGATCACCACTACGTGAGATTTTTCATTAATTTGTTTGAGGTAAAATAAAATATCATCTGACTGCTCCAAATTTAATGATGTAATATTGGCCAAAACAACATCAAAGTGATGCAGTGTCTCTACCGACTTCTGAGTGTTTTTCCTAAAATATCCAAAATCATAATGAGCTACACCAGTATATTTATCTATATACTTTCTAAATGTATTATCTTCTATTGTATTTCCGGAAATAGAAGCAAAATGGTATTTATCAAGATGCCGAATAGGAAAAATGCCACTTTCGTTTTTCAACAACACTACAGAACCAAACAGTGCCTTTTCATTAATATTTTCAATATCTATGTAGCGCTGGTCTCCTTCCTGCTGATTGAGTAAATCAAGTTCTCGCTTAAACCTGATAACCTGCTTGCCCTTTTCTTTAAGTATTTTATTTTTAGGTGGTTTGGTTGAAAAGAGTGTGTGTAAAATATCTTTGGCCAGCTCGATATTCTGCGGTAGAAGAACCATATCTGCTCCTTTTTCTAAAGCCTGAAAACATATATCTCCGGAAAAATTATCCGAATATTCCGGCTTACTTAAAAACAATCCTGAAAAACCTATTTCTTTCCTTTTTTCCAAATCATAGGGTTCACCCTCGAAGACCGAAGTATCAAGTTTATTAACAAAAACACCAGCATATTTTAATTGATCTACCTGGATTTTATTATCCTTGATCAAACCATCAGAACTGCCAGCCACAATGGCAACTCCCGCAGACTTTAGCCCTTCTAAATATTTTGAAATCCACCAATCTGCTTTGGTCTTTATTGGATCAAGAATGACCATATCAAAACCTACTTCTCTAATTTGTCTGCCTATTAAGAATCCCAAATCGGTTATTAATGAATCATCCGTTAATAATTCAATTTTAGATCTGTCGGGCAACTCCTGACCTCCATCAAGTGGAAATGAAAGTAATTCAGGAAGATTTAATGCTACAAAAGGCCTCTGAGGAAAGGAAGTCGATTTGAGACTTGAAATCCATTGCTTCACTTCAGATTTTTCACCATTGCTGATGATAACCCCTCCTATATGCCCGGTATTTACAATATCATTGACTTTCCTAAGGTCTTGTTCTTTATGAAAATCACCAACAGAAAGCACCAGCAACTTCGATATTCTTTCTCTTTTATTTAAGGAAACATAGACACTGTCTTCATAAGATAATTTTGATTTAATAAGCGCAAAAGATCCAAAAACGGGATAAAAGAAAAACATGAAGAAAAATAGTCCAATAACTCTTTGCACTTTGGAGCGTAATAATTGATATGTTGGATAAATTTGCATCTGGTTATTAAATTCGTCTAACCATTGAATTTGATTAAATTCTAATATAACCTAATATCTTCTCGTGAAACAATATTTACAACAATATTAGTGCCCGGATAAAAGAAATTTACTTTTCCGATTCAAGAATTTAAAGAATCGAACTAATTTTAATGCATAGAAATGAGAATTCCTTCAATCATAAAAACCCCAAAGTACAATCGGTTCAAATTTGAACCCAGGCATTATGATCCCATAAAAGAAGAAATTGAAGAAAAATTAAAAATGGCCAGAGCTCAAAAGGAATTCGATACAACGGGTTATCAATCCAGCATATCTGCTGCCTTTAGTAAAAGACAAAAGAAAAACAGTCAGGCATCAACATTTCAATTGATATTAGCCATAGTCCTGATGGGAACTTTCGTTGGGTGGCTATTTTATGGCAATCAGTTTTTTTATGCGTACCTGTTGCTATCACCTATATATTTTTATTGGAGATTGAAAAACAAATGGCGTAAAAGTTAATGTCGGACATCATCAAACTTTTACCGGACTCCATTGCCAACCAAATAGCGGCTGGTGAAGTAGTACAGCGACCAGCATCTGTTGCCAAGGAATTGTTGGAAAACAGCATTGATGCCGAAAGTCAAAATATCAGCCTGATTGTAAAAGATGCAGGAAAAACGCTGATACAAGTAGTAGATGATGGCAAAGGTATGTCAGAGACTGACGCACGCATGTGTTTCGAGCGTCATGCCACTTCTAAAATAAAAACTTCGGAAGATTTGTTCCGAATCAAAACCATGGGTTTTCGGGGAGAAGCATTGGCATCAGTGGCAGCTGTAGCACGTGTAGAGCTTAAATCTAAACCGGAAGACAAGGAGTTGGGTACATTCATTCACATAGAGGCGTCCGAACTCAAGACACAAGAACCAATTTCAACCAACCAGGGTACTTCTATTTCTGTCAAAAATTTGTTTTACAATGTCCCGGCAAGGAGAAACTTTCTTAAAAGTACTCCTGTAGAAATGCGTCACATCATTGATGAATTTCAAAGAGCTTCTCTTGCTCAACCGGAAATAGGCTTTACCCTCCATCACAATGGAGAAGAAATATATAATCTCCTTCAAGGCAAACTCAGCCAAAGAATTGTATCCCTTTTTGGTAAAAACTACGGCCAACAATTGATCGCCTGTCAGGAAGAGACAGACTGGATTCGGATTCAGGGATACGTTGGCAAACCCGAAAACGCTAAAAAAACCCGGGGAGAGCAATTCTTCTTTATCAATGGACGATTCATTAAAAACAATTATCTGAACCATGCCGTGACCGGAGCATACGAAGGATTGTTCAAAGAAGGACACTTTCCATTTTATGTTCTCTTTATAGAAACAGATCCGATACATGTAGATATCAATGTGCATCCTACTAAAACGGAGGTGAAATTCGATGATGAAAGAAGCGTATATGGAATAGTAAAGTCTGCAGTAAAACAAGCACTGGGAACCCACAATGTCTCACCTTCTTTGGATTTCAACACTGATGTGAACTTTGAAAGTTTGGCTGTTTCAAAGATGAATTTCGACAGACCATTTAAACAAGATAAAAATTATGGTAGTTTCAAAAACATAGATAGACAAAGGAGCCATTCAGTTCAGTGGGAACAATTGTATGAAAGTGCCATAAACGAATCCATTCCTGATATTGATGAAGTTCAAAAGGAAGCTTCTTTTGAACAAAAGAACCAACTAACCTTTGAAAGCAAAGTGAACAGGGAAGATTCACCGGAAAAATCTGATTTACTGGATGGAAACAACGCCCCTACTCTTATCCATCACCAGTATATCGTAAGACAAGTGAAATCAGGGATGCTGGTGGTAGATGCAAAGTTGGCATACGAGAGAATTTTGTTCGAGAAATACAATGGGTATATCTACAACAAAAAATCCGGTAGTTCTCAAAGATGTCTGTTTCCTCAAAGTGTTGAATTAAACCCTGCCGATTACACTTTGGTGATGGAATTGAAAGAGGAAATCGAGGCTCTTGGTTTTGAATTTGAAAACTTTGGAAAAAATGCAATAGTCATCAATGGTGTACCCACTGATTTGCCTTCTTCAGGGGAAAAGGAATTATTTGAAGGACTAATCGAGCAATTTAAAATCAATAGTGAAAAATTGTCGTTAGAAAGAAAAGAAAATATGTCCCGTGCTATGGCCAAAAGAACAGCAGGGAAAACAATTATAAAAAATGACAGTATAGAATTGGATATATTAATAGATAGGCTATTTGCCTGTGCTCAACCAAACTATACTGCAGATGGAACTCCGACATTCATTATATTGGGGCTTGATAAAATTACTGATTTTTTTAAAAGATAGATATGTTTAATCTTACACCCATGGTGAAAAAAATCCTGATCATCAACGTTGCGTTGTTGGCTTTAGGATCATTATTGAATTTTAATCTCTCCGCTATATTCGGAGTACATTATATCTTTTCTGATAGCTTTTACATTTTCCAATATGTGACCTATATGTGGCTTCATGCCGGATTTGGACACCTATTTAGCAATATGCTGGCTGTCATTGTTTTTGGGCCAATGCTGGAGCGGGTTTGGGGATCAAAGAGATTTCTTACTTTTTATCTGATTACGGGTATCGGTGCGGGTTTGCTTTTCGGGGTGGCTGACACTATAGAAAAAGGAAACTTAAAATCAGACATGGAATCTTACATGTCACACCCTAACCCTGAGGACTTTTATAAGTACATACACGAATATAAGTCTCGCTACGACATGGTAGCCCTTGGTGATTTTGCTGACAAATACTACGATGATGCAACAAATAGTAGCTACATAGAACAATCAGTTACAGTCGTCAACCAGATTTATGAAGATCTTTCCAACATACCAATGGTAGGTGCTTCCGGGGCTGTCTTTGGGATTTTGCTTGCCTTTGCCATGCTCTTCCCAAATACAGAATTACTATTATTGATCCCTCCCATGCCTGTAAAAGCTAAATATTTAGTACTTTTCTATGGGCTTTATGAGCTTTACTCCGAAATCAACAGATCCACTGGTGATAATGTTGCGCATTTAGCCCACCTTAGCGGTATGTTGATAGCCTATATTTTATTAAAATACTGGCAACAGAAAAGAGGCAATTTTTATTAAAAAAAATGATTTAGAAGAATAAAAAATGAACAGCAGTTTTTTAGAAGATTTTAAGAATGCGTGGGGAAAGCCAAACAATGCTTTGGCTCAGATTATATTGATCAACGTAATTATTTTTGGGGCGTTGGCTGTGCTCTACGTTTTTGGAAAAATACTGGGACTGGAAGCCATCTTTGGTTTTGTTCACGATCAGTTTTCTATTCCTCCATTGTTCAGTGATTTTATTTTGCGCCCCTGGACAATCATTACTTATGCATTTGCCCATAGCCTTGACAGTATTTTTCATATTCTGTTTAACATGCTTATTTTCTACTGGTTTGGCCAATTGATCGTTGAGTATTTGGGAAATCAAAAAATCATCAGTCTGTATGTACTCGGGGCTCTTGCAGGAGCAGTAGTATATCTACTGGTTTATAATTTTGTCCCTTTTTACAAAGAGCAAGCTGGTTTTTCCGGTATGGTTGGAGCATCCGCAGCAGTGTATGCGGTCACTGTGGCTGCCGCCACACTTATGCCTAACTACTCTTTTCATTTGCTCTTTTTCGGTCCGGTAAAAATAAAATACATAGCCGGATTTTATATTTTAACCTCATTTTTAGGCTCAGTAGGAGGAAACGCAGGCGGAAATATTGCACACATGGGAGGTGCTGCCATGGGGTACTTTTATATCAGACAACTTCAATCTGGAAATGATATTGGCCTTTGGGTGATTAGTACAATGACTTTTTTTAAAAGTTTTTTTGTAAAACAATCTAGAATAAAAGTAACACATAAAACAGAAAGACATCAGTCAACAAGTAGTCGTACTACCACATCATCATCCACAAGAACCTCAGTAGATCAGGAGGAGATAGATACTATTTTAGACAAAATATCAAAGTCGGGTTATGAAAGTCTTTCCAAAAGTGAAAAACAAAAGCTTTTCAACGCCAGCAAAAAATAATTACCTGGAATCTGATAAGGTTACCGACGAGTATTCGCAAATGCCTTTTAGCGGAGGATTGTGCTTAGAAACCTGTACTTCGACAGTTTCCACCTGAGAAAATTTACTCAAAATAGCTTTGTTGATTTTATAAGCAATATGCTCCAGCAACTTGGTATTTTCTGACATTATACCTGAGATGATCTGATATACCTCTACGTAATTCACTGTACCGGAGATATCGTCATGGGTGGCCGCTATCCCAAAATCGGTAAATAAAGTAATATTTACTGTATATCTGTTGCCGACTTTTTGTTCTTCATGATGGTAGCCATGATGGGCAAAGTATTCCAGACCCTCCAGTTGTATCTTACCCATGTATTAGTCTTCCAACTGATCGAAGAATGATAAATCATCCTTTTCCACTGCTTCCATTACTCTTTTAGTATTTTCAGCCTTCACTTCCGATCGTTTTGTAATAGGATCATCTCCAATGATACGATTTCTTTTTATTTCTGAAGTTTCGTATCTGGGTTCTTCGTTGATTTCCGAATCAGGTGACTCAACTTTCTTTTCATTTTCAGAAGGAACTTTTTTCACTTCCTCCATGTCAATCTTAGATTTCGCTTCATCATAAACCACTTTCTTAGAGGTTTCGCGTAGCATCTCCTTTACCTTCTTTAGATGGCCTTCAATGCCAAATCCTCCCTTTTGATTGTTTAGTTTAGTGACTTTCTCCATCACATCACCAGAAAGCAGCTTAAGTTGGGAAATCATATTGTCTCGTTGGTTCTCAATAATACGATAGTTCTCTTCGATCTCTTTTACTTCTTTTTGCATTTCTTCCAGTATCTCTCTGGCTTTTTCATCTGCATTTTCAATGATTATTCTTGCATTGCGTTTTGCTTCATTAAGAAGACCATCAGAACTGATCTGAACCTCTCTCATATGCAATTCAGCAGTTTTGTTGGCTTGATCTATTACACTGGCACTGGTGTCTTCTGCTGTCTTAAGGGTTTTAAAAAGAGTGTTTTCCACTTCCCGAAGCTTCTGGACTTCTTTTTCAGCCTGTTCAAGTTTGATTTTAACATTCTTGTTGTCATCCATCATCCTCTCCCATTCATGAGATAATGAAAGTAAAAAGGCGTTTACTTCGTCTTTATCCAGACCCCTAAATGCCTTTTCAAACGTTTTTTGTCTTATTTCTAATGGAGTGATTTTCATGATTAAGCCATTTAAAATGTAATGCATGCGAATTTGGTGCTTTCACATACAACTTTCTTCAATTAAATTAATAAAATGGTGGTTTATTAATTAAGCGGTGGCTTATAATGCAATTATACTAATATTTTTTGAAACTAATCAAATTATGAAGTCACTTTGATGTCCCACACGCTTAATGAACGATCGTCACTGGCAGAAATAAGGTAATTATTGAAGTCAGACCAATATAACTTATTTACTGAAGTCAGGTGTCCATTGTGGCGTGCTTTATCTATGACCTTCAAAAGCTTCCTTCGTTCATAATTCCAAATCTTAATAGTTTTGTCCATACTTGCCGTAGCAAAATATTCACCATTGGGGTGGAAGGATATGTGATTGATCGCATACATATGAGCAACAATAGATTGTTTTAAAGTGTAGTTTTGATCCACATCCCAAAACTTCAGGTGTGCGTCCCTGCTTCCAGTAAGGTAGAGTTTGTTATCAGGTGAGAATACTCCTGAAAAAATTGATTTTTCATGTCCTTCATTCACTTTTTTCACTTCAAAATCTTGTGAATCCACTATCCTAAAAGAATTATCACTAAAACCACATGCAATCTCATTTCCACCAGCCATTACGGCAATTGTTCTCAAGCTTACTTCAGACAGTGTTACTTGCTTTCTGATTTTAAGGTCATTTAACCCAACTTCGATTAAACATCCATCACCTGTACCAATCAGGATACCATCACCAATCATTTGAATATCAAAAATCTGAGATTGGGTTGTTTTTAAAGATCCTATTTCCTTTCTGTTACTTACATCTATTAAGTGAATACCCTCAAAGTTCTGGCCTATGACCAGAGTGTTGTACATAGGTATAAATCTCAGGGCATATACGGACGTTGGCAGTTTGGCTATCAACCTGCCATTTTCAAGATTATTTAAATCCCATTCTATAATCTGGCCATCAGCACCCGAGGAATAAAAAATATTAGACGTTGCTCCTCTTTCAATAGAATAAACAGCTCCCTTATGGCCAGTATATGTATGTATCTTGTTTATTTCAACCATGTGAGTTGGTTAGTCAATGATTGCCGTACGTATTTTTTCGGCAGTAGTAGCCAACTGCTCCTGGGTTACACTCAATTTGGGCGCACTAAAGTTAATGTCCCTCATACTGTTCATAGGGATCAAATGAACATGTGCATGAGGCACCTCAAGACCTATAACAGTAACCCCTACCCGCAAACAGGGAATGGCTTTATCAATCCCATTGGCTACTTTTTTGGCAAAAAGATGAAGACCGGAAAGAGTATCATCATCCAGGTCAAATATATAGTCCACTTCCTTTTTGGGAATCACAAGTACGTGCCCGATGACCAGTGGTTCAATATCAAGAAATGCTAAATAATCTTCATTTTCAGCAACTATATGAGCCGGAATTTCTTTATTAATGATTTTTGTAAAAATGCTTGCCATGTCAATGTTTGAATATCAGGTAATACGAAACTCAAAATAATAATTTTAAAACTGATTTAGTGTTCAAAATTCATTTGTTTTTTTGAATCCTATCTTGTTAACTGATATCAATGCTGATAGTTTCAATAATTACATATTACAGAAATAAAAAAAGCGGTAGAAAACCGCTTTAAGTATTATTTTAAAACCTGTAACCGGAAGAAATCAGTCGATTACATTCCTATTTCCAAAATTTCAAATTCAATGTTTCCTGCTGGTGCTTTCACTACAGCAATTTCCCCAACTTTTTTACCCAACAAACCTTCTCCTATCGGTGATTTTAAAGAGATTTTACCAGATTTTAAATCAGACTCTTCTTCGGATACAAGTGTATAGGTCACTTCCATTCCATTCTTTTTGTTTCTGATTTTCACTTTGGACAACACAGATGCTTTTGATGTATCAATTTTAGATTCATCCATTACACGGGCATTGCCTACTGCTACTTCCAGTTTAGAAATTTTCAATTCTAATAGCCCCTGAGCCTCCTTAGCGGCATCATATTCTGCATTTTCACTTAAGTCTCCCTTGTCTCGTGCTTCTGCTATTTGCTTTGCCATATCGGCACGTCCCTTAGTTTTCAAATGCTGCAGTTCATCTTTTAGTTTCTGCAATCCTTTTTCAGTATAATAAGATACATTTCCCATAATTACCTTCTTTTATAAATAAAAAGAACGGCTTCATATATCTGAAACCGTTTCGTATCATTTCGTTATTAAATTTCGTATTGAGTCTGCAAATATAGCAAATATTGAAATAATTATCTCAACAGATATCAAATTATCAGTATGACAATTTTGATATTTTGTCCGTCAGTATCTGATTTATTCGCTCGTATGATTCAAAAGTCCAGCCTCCTACATGAGGTGTTAAAAGAACATTTTCCATTTGGATCAGTCGTTGAAAAACGGCTTTCTGTTCGTCAGTCAACTGGTCAAGCTTTTCGTTTTCCAGCACATCAAGAGCAGCACATTTCACTTTTCCTTCTTCTAAGAAATCTAAAAGATCTTTCAGGTTCAGTACTTCACCCCGAGATGTATTTAAGACCACAATATTTTTTCTGAAATTCAGAAAAAATGACTTATCAGCCAGGTTTCTGGTTTCTTCAGTTAAAGGTACATGAAAACTTACCACATCTGCCTTTTCATAAATTTCCTGCATTGAGGCTTCTTTTACCAACAGCGATGAATAACCACTTTTGTACTTGTCATAAGCTATTACATTGCAGGACAATCCGACCAGTTTTTCTGAAAAAGCACTTCCCATCTGACCATATCCAATCAAAGCTATGGTTTTGTCCTTCAATTCAAAACCTCTGTGACCCTCTCTGTCCCAAACCATTTGTCTGACCATCAGGTCGCCAACATTGATCTTGTTGGCCAGGCAAAGCAACATACCAAGTGCATGCTCTCCCAAAGCATCTCTATTGCCTTCAGGTGCATTTACAATAGTAATTTTTCTGTTTTCCAACACTCTCACATCCAATTGATCAATACCTGCTCCAGCTCTGGCTACAAATTTAAGCTTGCCGGCATTTTGAAGCAATTCAGCATCAATAGTTGTTTTGCTCCTGACCACAATACCTACATATTCCGATAAAGTGTCAATTATTTCTTGTCTTGTAATTTTAGGTTTATAGTCAACATCAAAGTCTAAGTCCTCCAGCAATGGAATGATACTCTGATGCATGGTATCGATAATCAATATTTTTTTCTTGTGGGATTGCATTTGTTTTTTGGAAATAGAATTCTGTAATGATGTCACTTCTACAAACCATAAAGCGCATGTGCTACTGTAAAATAGACACCCAAACCGAGTAAATCGTTGGCAGTGGTGATAAAAGGCCCTGAAGCCAATGCCGGATTCACACCAAATTTATCCAACACCAACGGAGTAATGGTTCCCATAAAAGAAGCCAGCAGAACAACGCTAAACAAAGCTATAGAGACAATACCCGCAATTGTTTGGTCAGAAGTAACAAAAATCACGATTCCGAAAACTATCAGTGCCAGTATGATTCCGTTCACTATAGCTACAAAAAATACTTTGATCATCTTTTGAACCATCGTATCTTCAAAAGCATTTGGGTTAGCCAGACTCTGCACAACGATAGATGAAGATTGAATTCCTACGTTACCACCCGTAGCGGTGATAAGTGGAATGAAAAATGCCATTATTGGAATTACTGAGATGTCGGTTTCAAAATTGGAAATAAACCATGCTCCAAGTAATCCGCCCACCAAACCGATCACCAACCAGGGAAGACGGGCTTTTGACAGCATCCATACACTATCATCTTCTTCCACGTCCGCAGTGATACCTGTCATGAGCTGCCGATTTTCTTCTGCCTGTTCCGTAATTACATCGATGATATCATCAAATGTAATTCTGCCTACCAATTTGCCTTTCACATTCACCACAGGGATAGCATCCAAGTCATATTTCTGCATTATGGCTGCCACTTCCTCTTCATCCACGAATGTTTCTACCGATACTACATCTTCATTGTAAATGTCTGCAATGCGGGTATTGTCATCTGCAAGAATGATCTTTTTTAACGAAACTTTACCCAGCAGTACTCCAAGATTGTCCACCACATACACAGAGTATATTTGTTGTACGTTTTCAGCTTGCTTCCGTATTTCTTCTATGCACTGCTTTATGCTCCAATTCAAGTTGGCTTTAATAAGCTCTTTGGCCATCAATCCACCTGCTACGTCTTCATCGTATCGAAGGAGGTCGAGCAAGTTGGCAGACTTTTCTTCATTCTCAAGAGAAGCGATCACTTCTTCTCTGACATGAATATCCAAGTCCATCAAAATGTCTGCACCGTCATCCGAATTCAGAATTTCAACGTATATGGCTATTTCTTCCGGAGAAAAATTATTTAGAAAATCCCGTCGGGTATCTTCATCCAGTTCACTAATGATCTCTGCCGAAACCTCAGGCTCTAATAAATCAATGACATACTTGGAATCCTCTGTTTCAAACTCATCCAACAACTCGGAAATATCTGCTGGTTTTACACCTTCAAGAATGGTTTTGATAAAATCATCCTCCTGAGCTTCAACAGCCTGTCCAAATCGTTCCAAAAATTCTTTGGAGAGTTCGAATTGTAGGTTTTCTATCACTTGATTTTGTTAGTAAGGTCAACGAAATCCTGAATACTAAGCTGTTCAGCCCTTTTATTCATAACTTCCAGACTTGTTATGTCTTCGGACAAATTTAGACCTTTTAAGGCATTGCGCAATGTTTTCCTCCGCTTTTGGAAACCCTCCTTAACTACCAGCCTAAACTGTTTTTCATCACAATCCAGCCGAACAACCTTATTGCGTCTAAGCCTGATTACAGCAGAGTTAACCTTTGGAGGGGGGTTAAATACCTCCGGACCGACAGTAAATAAATACTCTATATCGTAATACGCCTGTAAAAAAACGCTCAAAATACCATAAGCCTTGGATCCGTGTTTTGATGCGATCCGTTCTGCCACTTCTTTTTGAATCATGCACACCACCTCTCCCACTTTTTCCTTTTCATCTAAAACCTTAAAAAAGATTTGAGATGAAATATTGTAAGGGAAATTTCCAATAATAGAAAAACTTTTACTCTCAAATAAAACATCTGTATCCATTTTCAGAAAATCGCCATGTAGCACCTTACAGCCTTCCCCTACGTACTTTCTTTCTAAATATGCAATGGACTCTCTGTCAATATCCAGTAAAATCAGATTTGGTATTTTTTCTTGAATAAGAAAATCTGAAAGTACTCCGGTACCCGGGCCTATTTCCAGTATATTCTCATTTTCTTTCTCCAGAGTCAACGCCGATACTATCCTTTCGGCAATAGTTAAATCCTTTAAAAAATGTTGTCCTAACTGCTTTTTGGGTCTGACACTGGTCATAGTATAATACTTTATAAAAATCGACTAAATTGCACTCCAATAACCCATCAACTTTGATTTGGGGATAGTCACATTGCAAATAAAGGTAAATAGTTGCTGAAAGCTACATGGAAAAAGAATCTAAAAAGATCAACTCAAAACCAATAATTGGCATAACCATAGGTGATCTAAACGGTATTGGTACTGAGGTCATTATTAAAGCTCTTGATAACAACAAAATATTGAATCAGGTTACCCCTGTAATATACGGTTCTTCTAAAGTTATATCTTATTACAAAAAAGCACTTGATAATAATAATTTCAATTTCAATCAAATCAGCAAACTGGAAGACATTCGTCATAAGAAAGTGAATGTACTCAATTGCTGGGATGATATGGTGGATATAAATCCAGGTGAGGTCAGTGCCAACGGCGGCAAATATGCTTTTATCGCTCTGGAGCAGGCCACCAGAGATGTAACATCCGGACATCTGGATGCCATCGTAACTGCTCCCATAAACAAACACAATATTCAAAGCGATGATTTTAATTTTCCAGGTCATACCGAATACCTCACAGATATAGTTGGAAAAAATGACAGCCTGATGTTTATGGTAAGCAATAGCTTGCGCATAGGTGTAGTAACAGGACATATCGCACTCAAAGATGTGGCATCTTCAACCACAACAGAAAAAATTCAGTCCAAGCTTGATTTGATGATAAAGTCTCTCAAAAAAGATTTTGGAATCGTAAAGCCCAAGATTGCAGTTCTGGGGCTGAATCCCCATGCGGGAGAGAAAGGCTTGCTGGGGTCTGAGGAAGAAGAGGTTATCATCCCATTGATAGAAAATTATAAATCAAAAGGGCAGATAGTTTTAGGACCTTTTCCTGCTGATGGCTTCTTTGGAGCAGGACAGCACCATAAATTTGATGGCGTATTGGCCATGTACCACGATCAGGGACTTATTCCATTTAAAGCACTGACATTTGAATCAGGAGTGAATTTTACAGCAGGGTTACCAATTGTCAGGACTTCACCGGATCACGGAACCGCCTTTGCCATAGCAGGCAAAGATCAGGCAAGTGGCAACTCCATGAGACAGGCAATTTATCTGGCTATGGATATTGCCAATCAAAGACGGGAATATCAAGACTAAACTAATTTTGGATTGAATCCGGTATTCAGGAATATTTCAAATCATGCCGCTCTTGGTATCTGGTACGTGTCAGATTCGATAGAGGTACTTTACTCTCAACTGGAAGAGAATGCTCCTGATGAAATTAAAAAATATCATCCTAATAAAAAAGTAGAGTTCTTAGCTTCAAGAATACTCATGAGGAAGCTCTGTGGTTTTTTGGAAGTGCCATACGAAGGAATGTGGAAAGACGACTGTGGCAAACCGTATTTGTTGAATAATGATCATCATATATCCATTTCCCACTCCTTCCCTTATGTGATTTGTATGCTGGACAAAAAGCATCCTTGTGGAATAGACATAGAAGCACCAAAAGACAAGTTATTAAGAATCAAACATAAATTCCTAAGTCAGACAGAACAAGATCATGTGGCTCAGAATGTGGATTTGCTTTGTCAATACTGGTGTGCCAAAGAAGCTTTGTATAAACTTTATGGAAGAAAGAGGCTTTCGTTTTCAAAAAATATCAATATCAAATCGGTGGATAAAAATATACTCATTGGAAGTATTCATACAGATGGTCAATCGGACGAATATAAATTAGTGTCAGAATTAATAGGTGGTTACTATTTAGTTTACAGTATATGATTTTTAATTTAAAAACTTGTATTTTTCTTATACATTAAGTATTATTACTTGCATTCTTTATAAGCAATCGAACATGTTATTACGTTATTTTCTAGTCATTTTGGTATTAACAATTAGTTGCCTTGATTCTTATGGTCAAAAAGTAGAAAACATTCCTGACTTTTCATTGAAAGACGTAGTTTCAGGAAAATCCATTCCTTTTTATAGTTACAAAAAGAGCAAGGCCATTGTAGTGATCTTCACATGCAACTATTGTCCGTATTCCAAGCTGTACGAGCAACGAATTGCAGATTTAGCAAATGAATACACCCCAAAAAATGTTACCTTCATGTTGATCAACTCCAACAATTCCTCCCTGAGTAAGGATGAGACCATCGAAAATATGGTCAAAAAAGCCAAAGAAAGCAAGTTTAATATTCCTTATTTTGCGGACAAGCAACTGGTGGCTAAAAAAATCTTCCAGGCAGAAAAAACCCCGGAAGCTTTTGTAGTGACTGATGTGAAAGGCACTTTGTCTGTTGTTTATAGAGGTGCTATTGATGACAACCCTCAGTCACCTCAAGAAGTAGAAAATAACTACATCAAAATGGCTTTAAACAACCTGCTTGCAAACAAAGTTTCCCCAGTGACCTTCAACAGACCAACAGGGTGTCGTATCAAAACTGAATAACTCATTCAAGCTTTACCAAACTCAGAAAGTATGGTAAAGCTTTATTTTTCTTTTCTTTGTTATTTGATGGCTTTTGTCCAAATCGGTCTCGGTGCATGATTGATTACATCTTTGGATACATGGCCTGCCAGCCAGTGAAGTAAACCATGTCTGTCGTGAGTACCCATAGCAATCATATCAGCATCTATGTCTGCAGCAAATCCCATGATAGCTTCTGCTTCATCTACATAGCGAACCACATTCACTGTGAAATTCTCAAGTTTCACATGTAAGGCAAATTTTTTGATTCTCTCCTCAACTTCATCCTCCCTCAGCCAGGTAGAATCATACACTTTAACAATATGGATTTTAGCTCCATAATGTTTCTGCATGAGTTTTAGTTCGTCTATAACCTGAACCTGATCATCATTCAGATCAGTTGCAAACACGATATTCTTTACACTGGACAAATCTCTAAATTGTTTTACAGTAATTACCGGACAACTGGCATGGCGTACCACTTTATCAGTTACTGATCCAACAAGAATCTCCTGCAATCCACTTGAGCCTTTGGTTCCCATCAGGATAAGACTGCTTTTGTGCATCGTAATGTGTTCAATAATGGATTTGTAGGTGTTGCCCATATCCACCTTATAAGAAATATTTATGTCCTTAAATTTTGGATCATCAACAATCGCTTGCAACTTCTCTTTGGTCTTTTCTATCAACTTGAGAATATACAAATTTTCCATAGGATCATAGTGACTTTCACCTACTGTTTCAAATGCATTGTAATGAGGGTCTTCAACAACATGGAGCAACAATATATCTGAATTTGTATCTGTGGCCAGTGAATGTGCAGTCAATAATGCATTATTTGCTTCTTCGGAAAAATCGATAGGAACTAGAATACGTTTCATGGTTTTTATTTTTATATGTAATGTAGTATCACGCAATTACAGTTTTTTTTTACAACTCATTCTTAGTTTTTTTTGCAAAAAATTATATGTAGTAAAAATAGAAGGGCTTCTGGAAATGCAAAATGACAAAATTATTGATTATCGATGACATTTATCAATATCCCCTTTTTTCGTAAATTAATCTTTTTTTTATTTTTTCTTAAAATAAAATTATTGAATCTTCGTACTGTTTTCCTTTAATGGAGAAAATATCTCTTATGAATAAGCAACATATCTTCAAAAGCCTATCGCTTTTAATTCTAACCCTCGCAGGACTATTTTTCAGTGGGTGTGGAGGTACGAAAGAAAAAAAAGAAAGCCTCATTATCAGAAAGCTATCAAAAGTCACTTCTCCTAAAAATGGGTCGAAAGTGGTAATCAATGAGTCAATAAATTTCCAAATTTCCGTTTCTCAGGACACTGTAAAAATAGATTCGTTTTTTGTCAAAATTGGTACAGAACTACTCTATAATTCCAATCAAAACAGTTTGGCTAGTTCTTCCTTTTCAAAAACTGGGAAACATCATTTATCATATACGGTTTTTCTAAATAATGGAAGCAAAGAAGTCCATAGCCAACAACTTTCCTTTCTTTCGGATGTTGAACCAACAAAATACTCGTATAGAAAAATTAACACCTACACACACGATCCGGATGCTTACATTCAAGGCCTTTTTTACGAAAACGGATACTTCTACGAAAGCACAGGACACAGAGGGGAATCTTCCTTGCGAAAAGTGGAAATAGCTACAGGAAACGTTTTACAGAAAATTGATCTGGACGAAGAGTTTTTCGGAGAGGGGATTACTCCTTACAAAAACCAAATATTCATGCTCACATGGGAATCCCGAAAAGGATTTGTTTTTGATAAAAATGATTTTTCTGAAGTGAGGCAGTTCAATTATCCGACAGAAGGCTGGGGAATTACTACCATAGGCGACTCACTGGTGATGAGTGATGGTACTGAAAATTTATATTTTATAGACCCATCCTCATTTACCGAAATTGGTCGGATACAGGTCTATAACCAAGCCAAATCAATAGAAGGGCTCAACGAGCTTGAATACATCAATGGTGATATTTATGCCAACATATACCAAACCGATAATATTGCGATAATAGATCCAACTAGTGGAAAGGTAAAGGGCATTATCAATCTGGCAGGAATTTTTAATAAAGAAAACTATGGACGCAGGTCGGAGGTGCTTAACGGTATCGCTTATGACCCTGAAGGCGACCGCCTGTTTGTAACTGGCAAATTCTGGCCAAAAATGTATGAAATAGATTTAGTACCTTTTCAGGAACCAACTATATAACCCGATATGAGTTTAGACAACATGACCAACAAAGTAAAGACCTTAGCCGCCACTAAAGGTGGTGCCATTAAGTCAAAAATTAAATTTCAATTTGATGAAGGGTGTATTTACCTTGACGATACGATATCACCCACAGTAGTATCGAATGAAGACAGTGCAGCTGATTGCACTGTAAAAGTCAGCCTTTCAAATTTTGAAAAACTAATCAATGGCGATATGAACGCCATGGGCGCATTTATGATGGGAAAGCTAAAAGTAGAGGGAGACATGTCTGTGGCTATGAAACTTTCGTCTTTGTTTTAAACATACTCTCATGGAGGCACAAGAGCTAGAAAAGTTAAGGTATCCGATAGGTAAATTTTTAAAATCGGAATCAGTTTCATCAGAAGATATCAAAAGATATATCCAAACCATTGAAGGCTTCCCCGACAAGCTGATTCATGCTGTATTTGGGCTCTTTGACGAGCAGCTAGATACTCAATACCGACCAGAAGGCTGGACAATCAGGCAGGTAGTGCACCATTTGGCTGATAGTCATATAAATAGTTATGTGCGGTTTAAATGGGCATTAACAGAGGACAATCCTACTATCAAAGCTTATGATGAAGTGCAATGGGCAGAACTGAAAGATGCCTCTTCTGCTCCTGTCGAAGTATCGCTTAAACTACTGGAAGCTTTACACCGTCGTTGGACGATGATGCTTAAAAATCTTACTCAGGAAGATTTTCAAAGAAAATTTGTACATCCGGAAACCAAAAGGGAAATAAGTCTTGAGACAAATCTTGCTTTATATGCCTGGCACTGTAACCACCACCTGGCACACATCGTCAATTTGAAGCAGAGCAAAGGCTGGTAATATTTTTTGCCCTATGTGTAGGCTAAAAATTAACAAATAATGAAGTTTTAGTGATGGGTTTCTACGACAGTGAATTTCTGTTTAATGTTGTACCAATCAATCTGAAATAAACTTTCTGATAATGAAAAAAGATTCACTTTTAATACTACTCTTAATCGCCACCCTGATCGGTGCATGTCAAAACAATACAAAGCCGCTTATTTTCTCTGCTATCGGAGATGTGCCGTATTCAAAGGAAGTAGAGATGGAACTGGAGGAAAATATCAAAATTCACAATGCAAAGTTCCAATCGTCTTTTCTCATTCATCTGGGCGATATCAAACCCGGTAAATTGCCATGCGAAGAGGAAATATATGCCAATGTATCCAGTCTTTTGAAAAGATTTGAAACTCCTGTTTACATTATTCCCGGAGATAATGAATTCAACGACTGTGACAATACCAGCGAAGCTTTTTCTCTCTGGGAAAAGTACTTTATGCATTTTCATGAAAACTGGCAAGTGCCATGGAAAACAGAATACCAGCCAGAAAGGAAAGAGAATTTTACCTGGGTAGAGCAAGACGTGCTCTTTGTAGGATTAAACCTGGTAGGTGGATCGGTGCATGACTCCACAGAGTGGGACAGCAGGTTGAAAGCCAATGCAGATTGGATAGAAAGTCTGATTCAAAAAAACAACAAGGTACTCAATGCTTTGGTGGCGTTTGGACATGCCAATATGGACAAGACAGAAAAGTTTAAGGTGTTTGTGGAAAAATTCAGGTCTATTGCCGCATCTTTTCAAAAACCCATACTCTACCTTCAGGGTGATGGTCATGTGTGGATTCACGACCAGCCATGGAAAGAGCAGAACATACAAAGGGTACAAGTCGATGCAGGAGCCAGAATACTACAAGTAGAAATAGACACCAAACAGGAGAATCCTTTTATTTTTACTAAATGGAGTAATTAAGTGACTTATAGAACCGCTCCAAACCTAAGTAATCAGGATGTTTCCGTTTTCCTTATATATCCCTTTAAATCCTAGTTTTCAGCAGGTACTTCATCCTCTATCAATATAGCTTCCGTATCAGCACTTGGGAATGGTATATCCAGCAAAGTAAGTAATTCCACTGTTTGGTTAAATGACTTATCAGCTTGCTTGTTGGAATATTCGGTAATGAATTGAATCGCCTGCTCCGGACTAATTTTATATTTTTCCAACGCCTCTTTTTCAAATTTCTTTTGCGCTTTTATTAGAGACGTTTCTGTTTTCATTTTCTTTTTATAAGCCACCGGATATTTTTCTACAAAGTCCATGTTAATATTTGCAGAGAGTACTTCAAAGTTCCAATATGCCAGATTCTTGTCCATTTGATGAATATCAGAAGGGGGAGTGTAATGATCCTGAATAGAATTGAAATAGCCTTCTTTTGCATAATTATCCGGCACTTCGGTCACTCCGCAGTACCAGGGTATAAATGGCTGAACATCGCATCTTCTTGGAGCCAACCACATTACTGTTCCTATTTCTACTGGCATCCACGGACGTGACTCTACCACAAAGCTATAAATAGTACCACCATTACAAATCATCCCCTCATTGAGTTCGTATGGATTTCCAATGGTACAACTTTTCGTTTTATCCATTCCCTGCATACCCTGGCTATGCCCTGCCAAAAGTTCCATAAGTTTTTCTTTACTTACTTTATTTTTGGGCTTAAAAGTAAAGGGAAAGTTATCATTTCGATTGTAATCTTCTTCTAATGAGCTGTATGCTGACCATGCTCTTCCGGTGTTGCCTTTGTTGCTAAGCGCACCTTTGGACGCATAAGCTTTACGAAAATTGAACGTACCATCTTTATCGGCATCATACCATCCTCTCTTCTGAGCATACGAGATCAGGTCTGGTGAGCCAAGATAGTTATTGGAGTCATTCAGATCCATTTCCGCAATTGGATAATAGTTGGGAAGGATCATCACTTCGTCATCCGGCACACGGGCAGCAGCCCATCTTCTGCCTCTCACAGCAGAAAACACCCATGCCTCTTCTCTGTCAGATATGCAATAGGATCTTCCCGATCCTCTGTAGCCAAACTGCTCAATAAGGCTACCCGCTATTTCGATAGCTTCCCTTGCTGTTTTGGCCCGCTGTGCCATAATAAGACGCAAATCGTAGAGGATACCTCCCTGAACTGTATCCGATTCAGTTTCTTTCGAACCACAAAAATTAGAGCCTATGATTACCCCATATTCATTCATAAAACCGTCCGACACTTCCATACCCGGCACTTCCATCCAAAGGAATTTATTTGTAGTTGCCACTTGAGGAATCTTGCCTCCGTATTGAAGCGTTTGCTCCGCTCCTTTTGGATAATTTTTTCTTGGTACCACATAATAGTTTACCAGTTGAAACCCATCGTCATCATTGTGTCCGTAAAGAAGTGCACCATCTACAGAGGCATCTTTTCCTACAAGCACTGAAAAACAGTTGTATTCTGAGGGTAGAATTTCCTGACCGAAACATGGTAAAAAGAATGCTAATAAAAGTAATGTATAGATAGTTTTCCTTAGGCTATTTTTCATATTGGTAATATTATTTGCTATTTGATTTCGAGTCGAAAATACATCTCAAAAATTTAGCCAAAGATAGTTTGGCCACCAACATGAACTATTTAATTTTCAACTTTTTACTAACTACTTAAGAAAATCATTCCCCAAACAACATCCTAAAACACACAGCGTCATCCACCTTGCTTTTGTCCAAAGGAGCATAAAAGCCATCCAGAAATGAAGAGACAGAACTCCATGAAGTATGCACCATGCCTTTGATATGTTGAGCCGTTTCTTCCTTTGCATTTTTTCTAATATTTTCAAGAAAAGTCAATTGTTCTTGAGCAACTGCTCCTTTGCGCCAAGATGAAGTAGCTACATCAAACCCTTTTAAAGCAAAATAAGCTGCAGTTGGCTCAACCCTTTCATAATGCCAGTCGCAAATCATGATGTCTTTGGGGATCATATCTATAGCCCTGTGAGTATTGTTCATACTCGCTTCCCACATACCCAGTCCGGTGGTTTTTCCGTCTAACAGGCGATCACCCCAAATCCACAACTTCTTACCTGATTGCGCCAAATGATTCCTGATTTTTGTGAGTTCACCTGCGAAAAGTTCGGCTTTATCTCTTCCGTTGCATCGGGGGCATTCTTCTTGTCCGATGTAAAAAACCTCATCCATGCCGGCATGGAAAGCATTTGCCTGAAAAGCGGCAACAATTTCATCCACCAGTTCAAAAACCACTTTGTGCACATCCGGATGTAAAGGACAATAGCTTTTACAATAAAGACCGTCTTCATTTGGCCACTCATATTTCTCAGGAAGTGTCACACCGGGGGTCTCGTCAAATTCGGGATATACTTTCAATAGCATTCCTAAGTTGGAAGCCCAGGACTGATGCCCCAGTAAGTTAATTTGTGGCACAATCTCAATACCATGTTTTTGGCAGACAGTCACTATCTTATTAACATCATCTTGAGAGAGTCCATTTTCTTGTGCCAGTTCAGGATAAGATTTGTATTGAAAATTATAATCTACCCTCAACACCAGAGTATTAATCTTTCTGGGGGGCAATTCTTCATTGATGAATTTAACAAACCTGCCCACAGTTGCCTTATCCGGAACAGCAATGGCTAAACCTCTTATGGGCAGTTCATCTTGTGCATTTACCAAAAAACTCAGGCAAAGAGCTGTGATGATTAAAAGTATTCTTTTCATTTTAAAATAGTTTAAAAATTTAAGACGAATATTTAGCTAGTAAAACTACTGTTTTACAAACACCATGCAATGCTGCCAGGGAAGGTTGCCAATGTTGCGTTCCAGTTTCATGCCTGCCACTCGCATTTCTTTCACAGCCTGCTGTTCTGTCATCTTATGTACCTTCTTGATGGGCACTTTATCATCTTCCCCCCGATATTCAATCAAATATATTTTACCATCTGTCCGCAGTGCCTTTTTGATAGAAGCTATCATTTCTATAGGATAATTAAACTCATGGTACACATCCACCATCAATACCTTGTCCACTGAGTTTTCAGGCAGGTTCACACTTTTCTCACTTCCTTTGATAACCGTTACATTTTTATGCGAACCCTCTTCTTTGTTTTTACTCAACTCAGCAAGCATTTCATCCTGAATATCAACGGCGTAAACAAGTCCTTCCTCGGCCATTGTTGCCATCCTAAACACATGATAACCTGATCCGGCACCAATGTCGGCTATCACATCACCAACACGAATATTCATATTTCGCAATAGTATAGAAGTGTTTTCTTCTGCTTCACGCTCAGGTCTGTCGAGCCACTCCATTCCCTGAAACCCCATGACATGAGCAATTTCCCGCCCCATATACCATTTCCCTATTCCATTCGGGTCGCCTGTCTTAAAAGTGTATTGTCTAGCTGGGTTTTGTGCCATACATCCACACAAAGGCATCAAAATAACAAGCAGGAATAATAAGTGAATATTTTTTTTCATTTTATTCAATAAAAAAACCGGAACAAACATAAACCAAATCTGGAGGTGATTTTTATAGTTGAAACTTATCAACTCAATTTAACTAGGCCTCTCCTTAAAAATACCGAGTGTTAGGTATAATTGATTTATCATTTTCCAATAGAAAGTTGTTTTCCGGGATTTATTGTTTTTTCACGGATACCATTATCGTCGGATAATCCAAATTCGTTTATTTTCATGGTCTAGATTTGTCGTTTTTGGTGTATGTACACAGGTATTCTGCAAAACTCGTTGGGTTCTGTTAACGAAATACTTTGTCTAGCCATAGTAATTAAATTTGGTGAGATATACACCAAACATCGTAATTGATTACACAGATTAATGAGAATTGCGCATAATTATTTCATGCTGACAATTTGCATTTTATGACTGGAAATATTCATGATCGTCAACGTCTTTCTAAAAAACTTAGGGAGTAAATAGCACCTTGTTTTCCTTATGTTCAATGTTTAAAGCATGAAATTCACACCTTTTCTCTTTTGAAAACAACCAAAAACTTGCTCGTCCTCGCCCAGGAAATCCAGGTACCTCCATTCACAGGTTCCATCTTCACTAAATCCCATCCTTCCTCTCCCCATCGTTGAAAATTTTCTTCTAATTCAGCTTGAAATGCTCTCTTTCCTAAATGAAATGCACTTATGGTCAATAATTTGTATTCGTATTTTTTCATTTTCTTTTACTTACGTTCTGTTGTTATTGTTCTTAATGTTGGTGTATTCCTTAGTGGCTCCAATCACACTTAAAGTTTGGAACAAATAGAGTAGCGAATGAAGTTCAACGGTTTAGCTATGAGCAGTAGTGTCCCGCAGAGTACTTTGCTTATAGGTTTTGTTGGGTACCGTATTTGTTACTATTTTTTTATAATATTCCAGCATTTCGTTCGGCATCATTTGATCAAATTTTGAAATTGCCATATTCTCCAAAAGATCTTTATTAATCACTTTAATTTTTAAGACTGTATTTGAAATATACCTAACTAAATGGTAGTGAAAATCGTTGAGTAAATGGCCGTAGCAATGTTGTTGGCTATTTATTTTTTTGGTTTTACCAAAACTCTGGATTTGTTTTCTTTTTAAACCATTTTCTGATAACAAATTTTCCAAAAATTCAGGTTTTATCTTAGGCATTGAGTTATTTGAACATTCTACGCATTTGAGATGTCCTTTTCTTGGCAGGAATGATTTGTTTGAACCAAACAAAATTGCATCTGCATACACACCTTCTATTATTTCTGAATGAAATTGTTGTATGCAATCGTTTATAGTATTTTTATCTATTTCCTCACCCGACAAATCCTCAAGAATTGAAACGGTAATGTCTGCATTCCAGACATCATTTTCCCAACTATACCCCCTAGTATAAAGCACATTAGAACTATTAACTTTTCGATTGTATAATTCATCAAATTCCGAATCCATAGCCGCAATGACCGTGGAAATATTATTACTTTCAATTTCGAGGGCGATTGCGTTTACTGTTGCTTTTGAACCAACGGCTTTAAATTTTAAATTGAGATGGTCGGTAAACCTGTTGAATAATTTACGCCAAAAAATAATGTCAATTGCTTTTTCATTGTATTCGTCTGAATAGATATCTTCAATTGACCAGCTAATATTTCCGCCCTCAGTAAAAACTACTGCGTCAACATTATAGAACAAGCATTGATTGGCTAAACCGTTTGATGTCCTTGTAAAGCTCATGTTGTGATGTGGTTTTCAATTTTAATTACAGAATTTGAATAACTACTTACAATATCTGGTGAGTGTGTAGCAAAGACTATTTGAGAATTGGGGTTTATTGCTTTTAAGCTACTAACTAGTTTTTCTTGCCAAGCAACATGTAATGAAAGTTCGGGTTCATCAGCTATGTATACATGAGGAGTTGATTGTTGAAGTAGACTCTCACCCAAGATGATAATTAGTTGTTTTTCACCTGATGATAAGTGCTGAAGTGGAAATTTTTTGCCGCTTTCAGTTTCAATGAGTAGTTCATTTCTTTCTGAAAATATTAGCTTTTTCCTTTGTAATAAACCGTTTACTACATCTAAAAAGGTGTCACGATATTTGAAAATATCCTTTTGTTTGGAAACAAGTTCACTCCATTTTTGAACTACTCCATGTATACGTCTAGTTCCAATTAAAAATGATAAATCATTAATGTTTAAACTTTCATTTGAGGTAATTTTCTTGATAGAATTGTCGTACGACTCAAAGTGCTTTTCAAGTTTTTTGGCATATGACCTTTCCGGTAACTTAAATTCTGAAAAAATGTCTTTTAAATAACGTTGTTCATCAGTTGATTTTATTGTGTTGAGAACCTTAAATAGCTCTTCCTGTGATTCATCAGCCAACAGTGACAAGAAAATAAATCTTTGGAAAGATTCAGTCTCAGAAGCCGCTTGTCTTTGTAACACAGAAAAGTATCTGAGAAAAGAATTATTAAGTTCTTTAATTTTCTGATCTACGGATGACTCATTATTTTCTTCTCTTGGATTTCTGCTACTTACTCTATGAATTGAGAGCCAATTAATATTAATCAAGGATTTGATTTGTTCATATATGTCTTCGTCATATTCCCTTCTTCGTCTACCTAGGAGTCTTTGATGAGCGAATTCCGATCGATATCTGAAAAGGTTTTCTTCTTCGATTTCATTTAAAGGATATTCCTTCAATTTTTCTTTCGAAGAAGTTTTTATTCTGAATACAATTTGTGGATAAGGAGTTAGGTCAGATTTCTTTTTCTCTATTTCAATGAATGGTTTGAATTTTTTGCTATCAAAACTTCTAAGTCGGACATGAACTTTGTCGTATTGTATTCTGTCAAGAACAGGAAAATCTAGCATCAAGGTTGCTACAACTAGGTTTATAAAGGTTGTCTTCCCTGAACCATTAACACCTATAATAAAGTTTATATCCTTATCAAAGTCGATTTCAACCGTTTTGTCTCCCCAAAACCCGTCAATTTTTACGTAATCTATATAGTTCATTTTACTTTTTTTATATGATGCTCAACAATTCAGTATACGCCATTAGTGGCACATACTTGACCTATGTCAATATCAAATCTAATCAATAAATAATGTTACTTATGTTTTTATTGCCAAGTAAATAACATCTACCAAGAGGAGTTTGAACAAGCTAGTGTTGGTTTTTACTTTTGCTTGTAGCTATATGAAGCTGAGCCAGTGGCGATAGTTTTGTCGGCTTCTCCTTCGTGGTAGGCTTTCATTTCGGTGAAGATTACTCGTACACCATTTTTGATGCTCCGGCCTTCTATGATGAGGTTTTTTTGAAAGGCTGGCCGGAGGTAGTTTACGGTGATGTTGATGGTGGACAGGTGGTCTTCAAAGCTTTTGAAATTGAGCATAGCAACGGCTCCTCCCACAGCATCCATGGCTGCTGAGATGATCCCGCCATGAATCCGTCTGTTCAGGATGTCACCGATTAATTTTTCGTTGAATGGTATTTTGAAAGAAACAAAATCAGCTTCTATATGTACCAGTTCAATGCCAATGAGGTTGTGCATGGGAATCATGCCTTCCGAAATACGCCTGAGCAGCAATTCGGCATTAAACTCATTTTGCTCCGGTTTTAGCATAATAGAAAATTACGAATCAGTGATGAAAGTTTCACTATTGGAAGGGCAAACGCATTTAAAAATTTATTACCCTCAGGCTCCTGCCTCGCCAGCAGGCGGGTGTTCTGGGGTCTGCTAGAATAGACTGTACCTCTAACAGATACCGCAACTAGTGCGGTAAGGAGGTTTTTGTTTTTAAATGTGTTTGCTCTGTCACCACTGGTTCGTATTTGTTTTTACTTTAAAATTACAAATTTGGCTGAGGTGTCATCCTCAAATATGGCTTCACCTCTTTGTGTCCTTTTGGAAACAACTCGGGTATTTGCTCATTCGTGACGGCTGGTACAATTACGCAATCATCTCCATTCTTCCAGTTTGCAGGCGTTGCTACCTTGTGGTAAGCAGTGAGTTGCAGAGAATCAATCACCCTAAGCAATTCGTCAAAATTTCTTCCTGTAGAAGCAGGGTAAGTAATCGTCAACTTCACTTTTTTGTCCGGCCCTATAATAAACACTGACCTTACCGTCATTTTATCATCAGCATTGGGGTGAATCATGTCATAAAGTGAAGAAACCTTTCGATCCTCATCTGCTATGATCGGAAAGTTTACGGTTGTGTCCTGAGTTTCGTTGATGTCTTTGATCCATCCTTTATGCGATACCAATCCATCTACGCTCAAAGCCATCACTTTCACATTTCTGGCGTTGAATTCATCTGTATATTTCGCTACCGTTCCCAATTCTGTAGTACACACTGGTGTATAGTCCGCAGGATGAGAAAACAATACGCCCCAACTGTCTCCCAACCATTCGTGAAAATTAATTTCTCCTTCTGAGGTTTGTGCTGTGAAATTCGGAGCAATATCTCCTAATCTTATTGTTGGCATTTTGTAAATAGTTTTTAAATGAAAAAAAATATTAAACTTGATATTACTATACGCTAAAATTCCTCTCAGGTCGAGGCTTTTATATGAAAATAATTTTCCTGAATCAATTATAGTATATAGTGACTTAAATCCTTGTTTTGGATTAAACCGGAAAGCTTTTCTTGCACCTGATCTTTGGTGATTACAATCTTGGCATTTGGTCCGATGATGTCCGGTATATCAAATAGAATGTCGTTGAGCAGTTTGCTCATCACTGTATGCAACCTTCTTGCGCCAATGTTTTCCACATCAGCATTGATATTAAAAGCCATTTCGGCAATCTCTTCCAATGCATCCTCCTGAAAAGTGATTTCGACATCTTCAGCTCCGACAAGTGCCTGATATTGTTTGGTCAATGCATTTTTTGGCTCCTTTAGAATCCGCAGAAAATCATCTTTGGTAAGGTCGTCCAGCTCTACTCTGATCGGAAACCTTCCCTGCAACTCCGGAATAAGATCTGACGGTTTCGCAAAATGAAATGCTCCGGCAGCAATAAACAATATGTGATCGGTATTGACTACTCCATATTTGGTATTGACGGCACTGCCTTCCACGATTGGCAGCAAATCCCTCTGTACTCCTTCTCTGCTCACGTCCGGACCACCTTTCTTGGAAGCCCCTACAGCAATTTTATCTATCTCATCTATGAATACTATTCCGGTATTCTGAGCCTTTTCAATCGCCTCTTCTTTCACCTCATCCATATCGATCAATTTCGCAGATTCTTCTTCCAGCAAAATTTTTCGGGCATCAGCAATAGATACTTTTCTCTTTTTTACTTTTTTCGGCATCATATTGCCAATCATGTCCTGCAAGTTCATCATCGACACCTCATCCATTGCTCCCCCGCCAATCATACCTATGCCATTGCCTCCCGGCTGCTTCACGCTGATGTCTATCTTCCTGTCATCCAATTCTCCATTTCGGATTTTTTCTCTGAAGCGTTCTCTTGTTTTTTCGTTGAGTTCTGCATCATTTTCCGGCATTATATCTTCAGAATCAGAAGTAACAACTACAGCTTTTGCAGGAGACTTCACTGGAGGAATAAGAGCATCCAATATTATTTCTTCGACTATAGCTTCCGCTTTGGCCTTTACCACTTCCTTTTTATTGGCTTTAATCAAACTTACAGACTGCTCCACCAAGTCTCTGATCATACTTTCCACATCTCTTCCTACATAGCCCACCTCGGTAAATTTGGAAGCCTCCACTTTTACAAATGGTGCGTCAGCTAATTTGGCCAGTCTCCTTGCTATTTCGGTCTTTCCTACTCCGGTAGCACCTATCATCAGAATATTGTTGGGAATAATTTCTCCCTGAATCTCTGATTTTACATTCATCCTTCTCCATCGGTTTCGAAGGGCTATCGCTACATTTCGCTTGGCATCTTTCTGTCCGATGATGTATTTGTCCAACTCGATGACTATCTCCCTCGGCGTAAGGTATTTATCTTGTTCCAACATTATTCTATTGTTTTCTTCTTTAAAACTCTATTTAAATTTGACGTAATAGTCAAAAAACTTCTTCCCCCACTGGCATGGTAAGTGGCATTGGTATAAGCCAATTCAAAAGCTTTGATTCTTACCATAAATCCGAAATTAAATCCGGCACCACCAGAGGTATTTGTCAATCTCAACTCTTTTCTTAACAGATGGTTGTATCCCAATCGGATATTAAAATTCTTGCCTAAAATAAGTTCCGTTCCAATATTGATGTGTCTGAATATTTTATCTACTTGCCCGGGTTTGTCATCTTCGTTGCTCAGGTTTTCATCAAAGTAGGCAACATTGTCTCTATTGAGATTGTAAGCTGTAAATGTAAAACGGAATGGCATGTGTTCCGGTTTAAAAGTGATACCAGCTTGTACATCAAAAGGCAAAGTTCCATTGCTTGAATCGGTATAGTCTGATAGCAAAACGCCAAGACTTTTCATATTCAGTCCTATTGTTAATTCCTTTTCAGGATGTCTATACAGCCCTCCCAAATCCAAAAAAAGACCAGAAGCAGAATAAGTATAAATTGATGATTGCACAAACTTCAGGTTTACTCCCATGGAAAATGGTCCAACTTTGTGGCTGTTTGATACAGTTACTGCCGTTTCCCCTGCATCAAACTTTCCAACCGAATTGCCAGAAGCATCATAACTTTCAAACTCACCATAGGACATACGCTGTACTCCAAAACCCATAATCCCAAATTTTGTAAATTTTCGAGTGTAAGTAAAAGAACTATACTGGATGTCGGCGTAAAATCCCAGATAGCTTACAGACAAATAATTATGGTTTTCACTATCAAGCAATGCCGGATTTGACAAAAACATCGTCGCATCATTTTCAGTAGCCGAAACTACAACACCTCCCAAAGCTGCCGTTCTGGCGTTGACTGGCATATTCAAAAACTCAAAAACTCTTTTACCTCCAATCTGGGCATATAAAAAACCTGTGTTTATCAATAGAAATATAATAAATACAGACTTCTTCATTTTCAATATTTTCAAGGAAGATGATCAGAAGTTACGACAGCACTTCTTTTTCTTCAGGAATATCTAATTTCATCGGGTTGTCCACCTTAGAAGGCAACAATGCCACATCCAACACTTCCTCAACGGTTTCAACAAAATGAAACTTCATATTGGTAATGTATTTAGGATTGATTTCATCTATGTCCTTTTTGTTCTTTTGACACAATATAATTTCTTTGATCCCTGCACGTCTAGCCGCTAATATCTTCTCTTTGATGCCTCCAACAGGCAAAACTTTTCCCCGAAGGGTTATTTCTCCGGTCATTGCCAGTTTGTCTTTCACTTTTCTCTGTGTAAAAATAGAAGCAAGAGAAGTAAGCATAGTGATACCTGCCGATGGACCATCTTTGGGTACGGCACCCGCCGGTACATGCACATGCAAATCATAGTTTTCAAAAACTTTGTAGTGAATGTCCAACTTCTCTGCATTGGATTTGAGATAGGAAAGAGCAGTCATTGCAGATTCTTTCATCACATCTCCCAACTGCCCTGACAGTGTCAATTTTCCCTTACCTCTACTCAGGCTTGATTCGATAAACAAAATCTCCCCCCCTACCTGCGTCCAGGCCAACCCTGTCACAACGCCAGGGAATTTATTATTTTGATAGAGTTCCTTATCAAACACCTCTGCACCCAATACTTCCTGCACGTCCTTTGGAGTCACTTTTTTACTATATTCCTCTTCCATTGCAATGGACTTAGCAGCATTTCTTACAATTGAACCTACTTTTCGTTCCAAATTTCTAACTCCTGATTCTCTGGTGTATCCGTCTATTATCTTTGTTATGGCTTTTTGATCAAAAGTCAGATCTTCTTTCTTCAAACCATGCTCCAGCTTTTGTTTTGGAATCAAATGTTTTTTGGCAATTAGCGTCTTTTCTTCCAAGGTATAGCCATTTATTTCAATGATTTCCATTCTGTCTCTGAGTGCAGGCTGAATGGTATCCAATGAATTGGCTGTAGCTATAAACAACACTTTCGAAAGGTCGTAATCAACCTCAAGGTAGTTGTCTTTAAATGTAGAATTTTGTTCAGGGTCCAGTACTTCAAGCAAAGCCGAAGATGGATCTCCTCTAAAATCTGATGCCACTTTGTCTATTTCATCCAATACAAATACCGGGTTGGATGTTTTAGCCTTCTTGATGTTTTGGATCACCTTGCCCGGCATGGCACCTATATAGGTTTTTCTGTGCCCTCTTATTTCCGCTTCATCGTGCACTCCTCCGAGCGACATCCTTACGTATTTTCTATTCAACGCTTTAGCTATAGATTTTCCCAGAGAAGTTTTACCCACTCCTGGAGGGCCATAAAGGCATAATATTGGTCCTTTCAGATCATTTTTCAATTTCCTGACTGCCAAATACTCAATAATCCTGTCTTTGACTTTTTCAAGGCCAAAGTGATCTTTATCCAATATCTTCTTTGCCCTTTTCAGGTCAAAATTATCGGTGGTCAGGTCGTTCCAGGGCAAGTCAAGCAACAACTCTGCATAATTTACTGCTACCGGATATTCGGCTGCCATGGGGTTCATTCGTAGGATTTTATCAATCTCCTTGCTGAAATGTTCACTGACTTCCTTAGGCCAGTTTTTGTCCATCCCACGGTTTCTCAACTCATCGATCTCCTGCTCCGGGCTACCCTGTCCCAACTCATCCTGTAGCACTTTTATCTGCTGTCGCAAATAATAATCCCTTTGCTGTTGATCTATATCGGTATTGACTTTGTTCTGGATTTCATTTTTGAGTTCGAGCATCTGAATATCCTTCAGCATGTACTGAAGTAATTGCTCGGCTCTTATTTTTCCATCGTTCAGCTCAAGCAACTTTTGTTTTTCCTTTACATCGGCATTCACATTTGAGGAAAGGAAGTGAGTCAAAAAGCCAAAACTCTCTATGTTCTCAAGTGCTATCTGTGCTTCCTTAGGAATTTCCGGGTTGAGCTTCAATATTTTCTTTGCCGAATCCTTCAGAGACTGCACTATAGCAACGGTTTCCTTTTTAGTTTCATCGGGATATTGCTCTTCCAGTATTTTAACTTTTGCAGTCATGTATGGATTTTCCCTTATTACTTTTTGAAGTTCGAACCTGCTCTTTCCCTGAATAATAATAGTCGTATTACCATCGGGCAACACTATCATTTTTATGATTTTGGCAAGTGTCCCCACTCTGTAAATATCATTTTCACCCGGATCTTCTGCTTGCAGGTTCTTTTGTGCTGCCACTCCTATCAACCTATCACCCCTGTATGCCTTTTTTACCAGGCGGATAGATTTTTGCCTGCTCACTGTAATGGGTATCACTACTCCTGAAAACAGTACCGCATTTTTTAACGGCAAAATAGGAATGAATTCGGGTAAATTTTCCTGAGACAGCTCCTCTGTATCTTCTGAATGAATTAACGGAATAAGTTCCTCTGTATCTTCTTCTATCAAATCCGATAACATCATTGAATTATATAAATTGTTATGCTCCATAAATGCTTTTCAACCTTCACTGTCAAAATGACATAATTTCTTTCTACGTAGTTATATTATTTAACCAACGCAGCAAGTTGCAATAGATATGCCAAAGAATTTGTAATTAAAACAGGCACAAGTTTAAAATCAATTAATACTGTATTAATTTTGATTATCTTGTTTGGAATATGATTTTTCAAAAAATCATCGTTAAACAGGTGAAAGAATAAACAGAAGACAAAAGAGTGAGCCACACCCCTTATAATATTAGAAGCATGTCTTCCAAGCCTGTTCTACTGGCAATCTTGCTAATGCTTTCATTTCAGTATTGTAAAGGTCAATTCAATGGTAAAAGAAATAAAAAAGAGTTAATTCTTGAAGTTGACACCATCGCAATCAATACTGAATTCAATATTTATGATTTCAAAAACATCAATCGTATTAGAGAGTACTTCAACAAATCAAAACTGGAACATATCTTAAAGCTGGAAAAAGAAAAAGACTGGCCTAAGCTTTATTATGCGCTCAAAGACTACATTAAGAATTTCGCCATTAGAAATTTTTATGTCGATACTTATTGGATTTGGAGGCTTGCCAAATTGACCGAATTGTATGGAACAGAAGAAGAAGCCCGGTCTCTTTATAAATTGGTACTCAGACACCACCATCAGGGAATAGACATCCACGAAATAGAGATTTATTACGATTCGTTAAATACTCAAATGACAGATCAGTTTGTGCCACTGGATTATTATTATAAATTGGTGGAACACCGTAAAGCGATAGACACACTTCGTCCTCCTCCGGGAGTATTGCTGAACATGGGTAGAAGGATCAATTCAAGAAAAGCAGATTATGGTCCCACTCTGGCACTCAATGATGATGTACTCATTTTCACATCTCAAAGAAACGAATCTGAAAAGGGGTTGGATTTCACAGAAAATGAAGACTTGTTTTTCAGCACAAGAAAAAATGGTTTCTGGGATCTCAGTCAGGAACTCAAAGCTATTAACACTCAATACAATGAAGGATCGGCATGCCTGAGTCGTGATAAGAAAACACTTTATTTTTCCAGATGTGAATCTCCACTCTCAATGGGCAATTGTGACATCTTTATGGCCACCATGCAGGAAGACAGTACTTGGGGAGGAATCAAAAATTTAGGATTTAATGTAAACAGCATCAGTTGGGACTCACATCCATCATTATCACATACCGAAGATACATTGTACTTTGCATCGGACAGAATTGGTGGATTTGGATTGTCAGATATTTACTTTACATATAAAGATGGAAATGGTGGGTGGGCAAGAGCCCAAAATCTAGGGCCTGTAATCAACACAAGGAAGAATGATGTAAGTCCATTTTACCATCCAAAACATCATGTGTTGTACTTTAGTTCTAACGGGCAACTGTACTCCTTCGGTGAGTTTGATATATACAAAGCTTACAAAAAAGACAATAGGTGGAGTGAACCAGTGAATATTGGCCCATTGGTAAACGGTCCGGGAAATGAATTTTACTTTACCATTGACTCTGAATCCAGAGACCTTTACTACTCCCGATCTGCCAATCGTGATCTTACCAAGCAGGATTTGTACTCTTTCCCACTTCCTATGGGTGCCAACCCAAATGCATTAACCAGAGTAACAGGTTCATTAACAGATTCCCTGACCGGAAAACCATTTACAGGGATAGTATCCATTATTGACATGGATGAAAAGGTAGAGGTGGCTCCCAAATACCTGAAAGCTGATGGAAGTTTTGAGTTTGACCTGGTAAACAACCGCAACTATTTGCTGGTGATTCAAGGAGATGAGTTTTTCAGAATTGAGGAAATGTTTTATCTGGACGGGCCCGCTGACTTCAGAAAAGTAACAGAACCAATTGCCAGCCGGGTGAAATTTGAATCCATAGAATTTGATATCGGACAGTCTAATCTAAAGACTGAAATGTACGGTGATCTAAACAAAATAGTAAATTTTATGTACGACAATCTGGACTTTTTTCTAAAGATATCAGGACATACAGATTCTTTTGGCTCAGCAGATGTCAACTTAAAATTATCCAAAGAAAGAGCCAAAACTATTCGTGATTATATCGTGATTTTTGGCGGAGTTGATCAGCACAGGGTAAGTCATGAAGGCTATGGAAGCACACAACCTATAGTTGACGAAATAACCGAAGAGGACAAAAAGCTTAACCGAAGGGTGGAATTTGAAATCTATCGGCCAGCGGTGGGAGTCGGGCAGGGGAAGTAATGGTTTTTTTCTTGAATTGGTAATATCGGATAATTGTTTTTGCTAAAAAAGTTACGTCCCTCTTTGTGCTTATATACTAAAGTAACATCTTAGCATCAAAGAGAACTATTGAAACAGAATGAAATACACGCAATTTACTCAAATACTACATCAACAACTTATTCAACAAAAATCAACTACCGCTTTCCAAATATATCTTGAAAAAGATTTAATTTTCTCATTTCTAAAAGAAACAAACACGCCAAAGTTTACGATTGTTCTTAACAAAAAAGGCTGGAATGCCTTAAAATCATTAAATGAGACCAAAATAGCTGAAGCATATATTGATTCTAATATTGAAATCACAGGAGACCTTTTGGAGGCATTCGAATTGCGCTCGTTACTCGGAAGAAAAAATTGGTTCTTTAACTTATGGAATGTTCATATTTCTCCGTTGATATTTGGACAAATCACTTCTGATAGAAAATGGATTGCTTCCCATTATGATCATGGGGATGAACTTTACCTCAATTTTTTAGACCAAACTCGGACTTACTCACAAGGAATTTTTGAAAACGAAAATGAAACACTTGAAACCGCAATGTTACGTAAACATCAATATGCATTTGATAAATGTAATTTAAAACCCGGACAAGAGGTTTTGGATATTGGTGGAGGCTGGGGTTCTTTTTTAGAATTTGCTGGAAAAAAGGGAGTTCGAATAACAAGCATTACTATTTCCAAAGACTCTCAAGCTTACTTGAATAGAATTGTGCAAGAATACAACCTACCATGTAAAGTTCAAAACTCTCATTTTCTAGAATTCAAAACAGAAAAGAAATTTGATGCCATCATAAATATGGGAGTTACAGAGCATTTACCCAATTACAGCAAAACACTTTCAAAATACACTGAATTACTCAAGCCTAACGGTAAAATTTATTTAGATGCCAGTGCTTCTGACAACAAGTTTGACTTTTCAACTTATATCAATAAATACATCTACCCTGGCAATCCTTCACCATTATGTTTAGCGGATTATTTGAAGCACCTAGCGAGTTATCCCTTAGAACTGGAAGAACTGATAAATGATGGTAATAACTATTACCTCACAGCCAAAAAATGGTGTCAAAACTTAGAGCATAATAAAGATACAATCGCTAATAAATACCCAAGTCTTTATAGAATATTTGAATTATATCTTTATGGTACGGCACATGCATTCAAAACTAAATCAATGACAGCTTACAGAATGATATTGAGTTTGCCATCCTAGCTAGGATAGGATTAGGAATTTGGCAATGAGGATACAGAAATATACACTACTTCTTTGAAATCTATTCAACCTATTAATATGAAGAGTTGAATACTTGTAAAGTGAAAGTCATCAGAATAATAACTGTGTAGCCATGGATAGTCTAACGACTAATCCCTTTTGCTAATTCTTTCTGTATATGAATTTGCTCTTCCTTGCACATTAACTATATATACACCTGAAGGAAGATTTTTAAGTTCTGACACTGTAATTGAATTAGGCCCCTTTAGCACGTTATACTCTCTTGAAAAGAGCACCTTTCCGTTTATGCTCATCAAGCGTATTTGTGCCGTGCCTGTTTGATCAGAAACGAATTTCAAATCGAATGAAGACTGATATGGATTTGGCAAAACCTGCAACTTATCCCTTTCAATTTCTATAGAAACTAATTTAGTCTTAGAATATTCAAAACCTCCATCAAAGTCGATTTGCTTCAGCCTATAAAAAAGTGAGTTGTTTAATGATGATGAAATATTCACATCCTCGAAAAAATAATCTATTCTCTGATTTGAATTCCCATTACCTTCAACTTCTCCAAGTTTAGAAAAATTAATACCATCTATTGATTTTTCAACTTCAAACTTCCAATTATCCTCTTCGGATGCAGTCGCCCACTCCAATTTTACAATATCTCCTTGCTTAGCAGCATCAAAGAAAAGAAATTCTACTGGTAATGGTTCATCATTACCAGACATAGTCCAAGGTGAAAAAGAACTAACCCCTGAAACAGTAACCCCCCCGCCACCTGAGCTCTGCCCATCTACTGGCTTTTCCCATGAAGTTCCATTCCATCTTTGTGCCTGTAATCCGGTTATTGAACCTACTTCCGAACCAGCAGCACGGAATGTTATGTCGGCAGTAATTGTAGCCGAGGAGTTAATCAACCAAAATCTATCTACAGTATTTTCGCTATTGTCCTCATCAACCACTGGTAACACCCCAGGAGCTGAAGTACGCTTATTCAAATTTCCAATGCCATACGGTAATGGATTTCCATCCGCAACTCCCGCCGTACTCAAACTAACCGTTCCTCCTGCGCTCAACGTTGTAATATCCAAATCAAAGAAAATAGGTGTTGAACCATCAATCGCAAATGGGTAAACGTAATTGCCAGTAGTCCCAACAGTCCAATTTATAGTGCTCGCTTCACTATAAATATATCCACTATTTCGGGAAATTGCATTGGTGCTGGTATTGGTAATACTCAAAGTGTTGTTGTTCATATCGAGCAGACCAGAAGAAAGGGTGAGTGTTCCACCTATAGTAGTATTATTATTGAATTCAATTCCACTTGAGTTGTTCACAATAACATCGTTAAAACTTAGCCCCGAACCAGAAATGGATTGTAGAGAACTTCCATTGAAAGTAATTGTTCCTCCTGTTACGTTCACAGTTCCAGAATTATTCCAATTACCAGAAATGTCCAAATCACCATCTGACATGGTAAAATCATTTGAGGTCAGATTGCCACCAATTGTAAAACTGCTGTTTGCCCCATTTTGGATTACATTAACGGTACCTGTAACATTCTGATTCACGTTTACCGCAGCATTGCCAGAGACTGTAATATTCATAGTTCCTACTCCTCCAGTAATATTACCTGTAATATCAACTGCTCCATTGTCAGAAGCAGTTATGTTCACAGTACCAGCACCTCCTGTCAAATTTCCGCTAATGTTCAGTTGACCATTTCCTACAACATTAATATCCACTGTGCCAGTACCACCCAAAAGATCCGTACCAATATCCATTCTACCATTACCGCTTATATCAATATCAATGGCATCCAAAACTCCACTTACATTGCCAGACACATTGAGGCGGCCATCGTCATTTGAGCCATCACTTCCTGAAATGGTTATGTCAATGGCATTGCCAGTACTTATTATGTTTCCAGTCGCGGTTATAATTCCACCTGTTACCACTAGCTGCGGATTTGTATCCCCTACCTCATCATCAAATTCAATATTATCACAATCAACTGCCCCCGAATTTATTGTGAATATTGGAGACCCATTTATACCGTCATCATTGCCCTCTGCTCCATTATCTGAAAATATTATATCCTCTGACATGTTTATATATCCTCCATTAACCGTCATCGTCGAGCCATCATCAATTACTGCGATATTATCTACATTCAATGTTAGAGAAGAACCAACAATAACATCAGCCCCTGACTGAATAGCCATATCATTGTTTATTGTAACCGTGCTATTTGACATTGTTAAGACAGCCTGCTTGAACAAATAGACATTATTAATGTTATAATCACTACCACCATATGTGAAGGTCGTACTTCCATCTATGACGGGATGGTTTCCGCCTGGCAAATAGTCATCTCCATTGATACCATAGTTATTGTTACTCGAAAGAGCACTTCCAGGGGGGTCACTCCAATTACTTGATGTCTCCCAATTGTCACTTGTTGATCCGTCCCACTCATAGTCATAAGATGCCCATGACTGCTGAGCCAAGAGCAAAACCAAACATATTAATAATAATCTCATCACTTAGCTTAAGGATAAATTTCTGCCAAAATAACAAAAAAACTTTACTTAAAACACTATGAAGGGATTGAATTTCCGTGAATTATATATTTTTTTTTGAAACTACTAAAAGTACAAGAATCAAACTTAAAACAATCCAACACCAAGGCTTGGAAGCAACCAGCGCATACATACTGGATGAATCATGCAGTCTAACCTCTTTAACCTCAAAGGGACTACTACTAAATTTCCTCTGCCCATTGAAGTCAGTCACAGAAGATTGTTGATCCAAAGTTGCATAAAGAACTGTCTTTCCAAAAGATTTTTGGACAATGCTCATAGCATCCTGCTGTTGATTTAAAACTCTTTGTGAAGTAGTCCAGTTTGTACTTAATACTACAATCAAATTTGCTTCATTTTGAATATAACTATCAACAACAACAGGAAATACACTTTCAAAGCATATAACAGGTGCAATATTAATATTCTTGTATCTAAATGGCCCTTCAAATGGCACCACTCCGTATGTCTTATCATACCTAGTGGGCCATAGCCCTTTTCTTTCCAAATAATTGAACGCCTTGTAAAAAGGAATGCTTTCAGAGAACGGTACTAGACTTTGCTTCGTTCGCCAGGCTATTTGTTTATCTGGAGTAACAAACAAGGATCCATTGTAAATATCAAAGTAAACTCCTGGTTCATTTCTCCTTGGCTTTGCACTTGGTGTAGGTGGCTCATCTGCTCTAAACATTTCAACTAAAATAGCACCAGAAAAAATTGGAACACCATATTCGCTACTTAGAAACATCAATCGCTGAATAGCTTCATGGGTTTCTAGGTTATTTACAATAAGAGGTTTTTTTTCCATGTCAACAAAAAAACTCTCAGGGCATATGATCAAATCTATTTTGCGCCCTTTATTTTTCTCAATTTCTGTTTCTAAGAGATCGATCTTAGCAGAAAGATTATTTTTAATTCTATCAATTTTCTGTTTGTCCGGTTGAAAAATTGCGACTTGCAAAGTTCCTTTTTTTTGAGCATCAGGTGCAGTGAGGTAGGTGATCGCAATTATTAGGACAAAAAGACCAAGAGGTAAGGCATGGTATATTTCAACCTTTTCATTCTTAATCTTTTGGAACAAAAACACAAGACCACAATTGAAACCCAGAATCAATAAGGTACCACCCTCTTGTCCTAAGAATGGATAAATTCCTAGAAAAAATGGAGTATTTGATAAACCAACCCCCATATTAAAATAAGTCATTCCAAAATCCCAATAGTATTGAACAACCTCCTGACTGAGGTATATAAAAGGAAAAAGAAAAAGAGAGGCACTTAACCCTCGAGATTTGGCTATCTTATGAGCAATAACAACTGGCATAGACCAAATAATGGGTATAAATACTAGACCAATAGAAAGAGGAATAAAGTAGTCTCCTTCAATTAATAAAGGGCTATGAATAAGAATCAAAAAAAGCTGAAATGACAAATAAAAATAAAGAAAAGCTTTGCGAGTTTTTTTCTGCTCAAATACAGCCATCAAAACAGGAACAAAGGCAAAAAAGAGTATAAAGTTCAGGTCAGAAGGCGGCCATGCAACAGCCAACATCACAGAACTCGCAACCACAAAAAAAATATTTCTTAACGTATGCTTTTTCACTCTATTATTTAAGATTTGCCTAAACGTCAAAAATCGGTATTGTAACTTAATAAAACTTAATTACTTCTTCTTTTTCCTTCCTTTTTAGATTCGGTACATAAACTTCGCCCTTCGATTTACCTACCGGAAGCAGTAAAAAAGGTCTTTCATTTTCGGGCCTTTTAAGTATTCTTTGCAGAAAATTCATCGGACTGGGAGTATGGGTAACCGTTACCAATCCGGCATTGTGGATAGCTGCAATTAACAAACCACATGCGATCCCTACAGACTCATTGACATAATAGTTGTTGTGTTTTTTCCCTTCTTCATCAATTTCATAAACTCGTTTGAACGCTACAATCAGGTATGGTGCTTCTTCCAGAAATGGCTTCTTCCAATCAGTGCCGATAGGTGCAAGATCGCCTTTCCACCTATCACTCATACGGCCATTATAACTTTCGTATTCTTCCTTTTCCGCCGCTTCTCTGATTTCCTTTTTAATCTCTGAATCAGAAACCACACAGAAAGTCCATGGTTGTTTATGTGCTCCGGATGGAGCTGTTGAAGCCGACATTACTATATTTTCTATTACTTCACATGGGATACTTTCACTGGAAATATCACGAACAGTTCTTCTGGTCTCTAACCACTGGTAAAACCCTATACTCTTCTCAATTATCTCATTATCTGTGTATTGAGGAGTATTGTACAAAACATGAGTATGTTGATTAATACGTTTTGTTTTCATACCTTCTTAGCTACTCAACAATATTTCAGTCTTGAAGACTAAAAAGAGGTTATCCTTTTTTAGTCCAATTGTCTCTCAAGGTCACTGTCCTGTTGAATACATGTCTTCCTTCTGTTGAATCCTTATCCAGAATAAAATATCCCTGACGTTCAAATTGCATTTGATCTCCCACTTTAGCTGTTGCCAATGAGGGTTCTACTTTGGCTTGTTTTATTTCCAGAGAGTCAGGGTTCAAATGATTCTTAAAGTCATCATCAATTGTATTGAGGTTTTCAGTGATAAACAATCTATCATATAACCTCACTTCAGCATCAATTGCATGATTGGCAGAAACCCATCCCAATGTGCCCTTAACTTTTTTACCTGAGGTATCCTGTCCACTTTTTGTTGAAGGGTCGTACTCGCAGTATATTTCAACTACTTCACCCGTAACTTCATCTTTCTTGAATCCAGTGCATTTTACAATGTAGGCATATTTCAACCTCACTTCCCTATCAGGGCCTAATCTAAAAAATTTCTTTGGTGGATCTTCCATGAAATCAGACCGTTCGATATAGACTTCATTACTAAAAGGTATTGTCCTTTTACCCGCCGATTCATCTTCAGGATTATTAACAGCCTCTAAATCTTCGGTTTTACCTTCAGGGTAATTGGTGATCACCAATTTCACCGGATCTAAAACACCCAGCACACGATTGGCTGTTTTATTCAAATCTTCACGAACACTATGCTCTAATAGTGCCACGTCAATAATACCATCTCTATTTGACACACCTATTCTATCTGCAAAATTCCTGATGGATGCCGGAGTATATCCTCTTCTTCTTATACCGGATAGTGTAGGCATTCTGGGGTCATCCCACCCAGTTACATAATTCCCATCCACCAATTCTTTAAGTTTCCTCTTACTCACAATGGTATAGCTAAGATTGAGTCTTGCGAATTCAGTTTGTTCGGAAGGAAATATTTCTAATTCTTTGATAAACCAATTGTAAAGAGGCCTGTGAGAAGCAAATTCCAATGTACACAATGAATGTGTTATATTTTCAATCGAATCTGATTGACCATGTGCAAAATCATAGGTAGGGTAAATACACCATTTATCTCCTGTACGGTGGTGTGCCACTTTCTTGATACGGTAAATCACCGGATCCCGCATCTGCATAATTGGCGAACTCATATCAATATTGGCACGCAATACTTTTTCACCTTCTTCATATTTGCCTTCTTTCATTCCGGCAAACATCTCCAGATTCTCTTCTACACTTCGGTTTCGAAACCTGCTTTCTACTCCAGGCCGGGTTGGAGTACCACGGTCTGCACTTATTTTCTCAGCCGAATCATCATCAATATAAGCCTTTCCTTTTTTGATCAGTTTAACTGCAAACTCATACAGTTGATCAAAATTATCAGAGGCATAATATTCCCGGTCTTCCCAATCAAAACCCAACCATTTGATATTATCTTTTATCGAATCTACGTACTCTACATCTTCTTTTTCGGGATTGGTGTCGTCGAACCTAAGATTACACAGACCATTATATTTGGCAGCTATACCAAAATTTAAGCAGATTGACTTAGCATGCCCAATATGTAAATAGCCATTTGGCTCAGGAGGAAAACGAGTATGCACTCTACCTCCATGCTTACCACTAGCAATGTCTTTTTCGATCATTTGCTCCAAAAAATTCAGTGATTCTCTTTCCTCACTCATAGTCTCGATATTTAAAAGCGCAATTTTAGTCAAAATACACCTGACAACCATCAACTGTCATTATGAATTCAGTGGGAATGTAAATTAATGTAAGTGTTCTATAGAAATGAAAAAGAATGACTTAGAACCTGTAAATCTCTGAAACAGAATAATGAAAGTTCCTTATTTTTTCTCCGCACAAACAATTAATGTAGCAACTTTCATCATTTGTCCATCTATTTCCTGATTTGGTTCTTCTTTCTCTATTGCGGACGTTACTTTAAAATTGTTTTGGGTTAATAAATCCATAAGTTGTTCCTTTTCATACATTTCAAAACCAAATTTCACAAAAGGATAATCTTGCATGATCACCTTTGGCCTTATAGATATTACTATCAACCCTTCAGGTTTCAGAACCCTTGAAATTTCAGTAAGAATCAATTTTGGATTGTCCCAAAAATAAAGCGTATTAACTGAAAACACTTTATTAAAGGTCTCTTCTTCAAAAGGAAGCCGGGTTGCACTTGCAAAGTAAAATTGAGCCCGCCTGGTTTCAATAAAATCCTTGTTATGCCTGGATGCCTCATCCACCATAGCCTGCGAAAAATCACAGCCTGAGTATTTGATAGTATCATCTATTGACAGGATATCCTTGACAAAAAAACCATTTCCCATTCCAATTTCAAGAATGTTATCGCCAGCCGCCAATTGAAGTGCTTCGATGGTATGCAGATTTATCTGCCTATTCCCTTCATTCATTTTTTTGGCCACTTCTATAGCGTATTCACCACTTGGCTGCCTTAGCTGATTGGCGATAGCTTTCAGGGTTTCTTCATCCATTCTTTCAAATAATTTGACATTCCTTATTTTATCAGTATTTATACTTACACAAACCTACCGAAATGTTACCATTTATAATTACCGTTTTCATCGGAGTTTAAAACATCTATGTTCTTCTTAAAATTGAGGAATAATTCAAGTAAAATAAAACAGATCACAAAGATGAAAAAAGTAGTTTTAATCCTTCCTGCAATTCTTTTGTTCTTTTCTATTGGTTATGGACAAACAAGAAATGGTCTAAAAGGCCCGGCTGCAAAAAATTACAAACCATGGAAAGACAAAAACAAGTCCCATGCAACTTTAGTAACATTTGATAAATCTGATAAGAAATTGATGGGGCCAGAGGCAAAAAATCACAAACCATGGGAAAATAAAGAGAAATTCCAGAGTGTGACTCTCGTCTCAACCGCTAATGATAAGAAAAAGCTAATGGGACCAGAGGCAAAAAATCACAAAGTTTGGCAAAATTAGTCTGATAGCCTGAACCCGAGTTCGGTTTTATAAAGCTCTGTTTAATGGTTCATTGATAACACTAAACCGAGCTCGGTTCATTTATATTCAACCAAAAAGTGGTTGACAAGTATTACATGTTATATTGGAATTTATTATAACTAAATTCCTCTCAATGTCGACAGACAGGCAAATTTAATAAGCAGATCCTGGGCGAAATGTATCTTTTGGTAGAGTTGGGGTATATTTTTCCAGCCTGTCTGCCGACATTGAGAATGACACATCCACGCACAATAGCAATCTCATCTCTTAATCATTCAAAACCAGCCTGATGTTTTTTCTCAAATCATAATAAGAAACTATTGAAGTTTTTTATATCTAATTCTTTTAGGTTCAACATCCCCGAGACGCTTTCTTTTATTTTCTTCATATTCTGAAAATGGCCCCTCAAAATAAGTCACCTGGCTGTCTCCTTCGAATGATAAAGTATGGGTACAAACCCTATCAAGAAACCAACGATCGTGAGAAATGATTACCGCACAACCACCAAAGTTTTCCAATGCTTCTTCCAAAGCCCTCAAAGTATTTACATCCAAATCATTGGTGGGCTCATCGAGCAACAGCACATTAGCACCTTTTTTCAGTGTAAGTGCCAGGTGTACTCTGTTTCTTTCTCCTCCGGATAGTACTCCCACTTTCTTTCCCTGATCAGATCCGTTGAAGTTAAACTTACTGACATAGGCTCGTGAATTAATCTGTCTTCCACCAAGTTCTATTAATTCATTTCCTTCAGAAATAGCTTCCCAAACTGTTTTATCAGGATCAAGATCATCGTGCTCCTGATCCACGTAGGCAAGCTTCACTGTTGAACCTACATCGAATGTACCTGCATCAGGTTTTTCCTTTCCTGTAATCAGATTAAAAAGCGTTGTTTTACCAGCTCCATTGGGACCAACAATACCAACTATACCACCTTGCGGTAGAGAAAAACTCAAATTTTCATAAAGCAATTTATCTCCAAATGATTTTGAAACACCAGTAGCTTCTATCACCTTCGAACCCAACCTTGGCCCGGCGGGAATAAACAACTCCAATTTCGCTTCTTTTTCATTTGCATTTTCACTCAGTAAATCATCGTAAGATTTCAACCTTGCTTTGGCTTTGACACCCCGGCCTTTAGGAGTCATCCTTACCCACTCCAACTCTCTCTGCAATGTCTTCTGTCTTTTGGATTCTGTTTTCTCTTCCTGAGCAAGTCTGTTTTGCTTTTGCTCCAGCCATGAAGAATAATTTCCTTTCCAGGGAATACCTTCTCCCCGATCCAATTCCAAAATCCATCCGGCTACATTATCCAGAAAGTATCGATCGTGAGTCACAGCTATCACTGTACCTTTATACTGCTTCAAATGCTGCTCCAACCAATGTACCGATTCTGCATCAAGGTGGTTAGTCGGCTCATCCAGAAGCAATACATCCGGTTCCTGAAGCAGGAGTCTGCACAGTGCCACCCTTCTCTTTTCTCCTCCGGATAAATTAGCAATTTTAGCATCACCGGGAGGAGTTCTGAGTGCATCCATTGCCCTTTCCAATCTTGAGTCAAGTTCCCAGGCATTATTTGCATCTAGTTTTTCCTGTACTTTGGCTTGATCCTGAATTAGCTTATCCATTTTATCAGGATCTTCCAGTATCTCAGGGTCACCAAATTTCGCATTGATATCTTCAAACTGCTTCAACAAATCAACAATCTCCTGAACACCTTCTTCTACACACTCTTTCACAGTTTTACCAGGATCTAACTGCGGCTCTTGTTCCAAAAGACCAATGCTATAATCTTTAGAGAACACAACTTCACCCCTTATAGCAGTATCCAACCCGGCAATAATTTTCAATAATGAGGATTTACCTGAACCATTCAATCCAAGTACTCCTATTTTAGCTCCATAAAAAAATGATAAATAAATGTTTTTGAGAACCTGTTTTTGAGGAGGGTAAATTTTACTTACTCCCGACATTGAAAAAATTATTTTTTCGTCACTCATTTGTTAGATTATTATTTTTTGACTTTTGATTACTGCAATAAAAACACCTGAAAAAGGAAATATTGAAACCATTTTGGTAATATTTTCTTAATTGACAAATATGCTAAAAATATTTTGTCTTTATGATGAATTCGTAAATTTGCACCCTCATAAAAATGATTGATTGAAATTGGCTGAAAAAGAGATTCCATACGGTTTTATCCAAGACAATAAAATATTCAGAACAGGTGTAAATGGGGGTAATCCGATAGTACTAAGGGATTGTTCGGAAGAAAGCAAACTGACAGTCATCAAAGAACTTGAAGAGGCTTATAAAAAATTCCTGTCAGAGTTTATTCAAATCGAAAATCGCATACTAGGCACAGAAAACAAAGGGTCTTTTTTGGCAAAATTGATCAACTTAAAAGATCGACTCCAAACACATAGCGGACTGGGAGACTATGATTCCATTTTCAATAAAATTACTTTATATGAAAATCAAATTGAAGACCTGATACAAAGTAATAGAAAAAGGAATACAGAGATCAAGCAGGCTTTAATTCTGGAATTAGAACAAGCTTTGAAAAACAATGACTTCCACGAAGCTGGGGTAACTATCAAAGACATAAGAACGAGGTGGATCAAAACAGGTAATGCTGAAGATTCTGTCAACAAAGAATTAGAGAACCGTTTTTCTGAAATGACTCAATCATTTTTTGATAAACGCCAATCGTTTTTTGATGACAAAAAGAAGCTGACGGATTCTCGTATAAACAAATACGATTCTGTAATCTCAGAGCTTGAAGAAATAATCAGGAGTAAGGACTTACACAAACATACCAGCAAAGTATCTCAGCTACAAAAGGACTGGCAAACAATAGGGCACGTACCCATCAAAGAGTACAAGGTTAGAAATGAAAAATATTGGAGTCTTTGCAAAGAGTTTTATAAGGATCTTAAAGTTGACAGGCAGAAATCAGCAGTCAAAGAGGATGTTAAAGGCAATTTAAAACTCAAACAAGCCATCATTGAGCAGTTTCAGGAGCTGGAAAAAAAGTCACTTCATCAGGATACCAAACTTTCGGTAGAAACCGCCAAAAAAATGTGGAAATCAATAGGAAGAGTACCAAAAGATCAAGTGGAGGTTTTAAACAAATCTTACCTTAGCGCACTCGACTCTATTTCTGAAAAAGCATTTATTTTTCAATTAGCCAACCGAAAATTTAAGGGTTTTGTAAAAAAGGATGTTGAAGAAAGAAACAAATTGCTAAATAGGTTGGTTAAGGAGTTATTGACTAGAGACAAAAGTGAACTGGAAACCTTCAAAATGAACTTAGACAATATGCATGTAAATAAAGGATCGTTTGTTGACATGCTAGAGAAAAAATTGCAAAATCAAGAAAAGAGAGTCTTAGCAAAAAAGTCTATTTTGAAGGAATTGCAATTTAAAAAAACAGAAGGTTCAAAGAAGTAAGTTTCCTCAACACACTCAATTTTGTCAAAAAGTCTGTCTATATTAAGCTATCAGAATAAAATCAGACTTGCATCTGGCAATATTTCAGACTCTGAATAAAAATAGAAATTTGTTTGATTTGACAATATAAAATATATTTTTGCAGGATTATTGAAAAACACGTAAAAGGAGGGTAATAATATGTACTGGACATTAGAATTAGCGTCATATCTCGAGGATGCACCTTGGCCTGCTTCAAAGGATGAATTGATTGATTATTCAATTAGATCCGGAGCTCCACTGGAGGTAGTTGAGAACCTTCAGGAATTAGAAGATGACGGTCAGCCTTATGAAAATATTGAAGAAATCTGGCCTGATTATCCTACTAAAGAAGATTTCTTCTTTAATGAGGATGAATACTAATAAAAAATTAAGCATACCAAAAGCCTTTTCTGACCTGGAAAAGGCTTTTTTTATTTCAATAAAGATTCTGCAAACAACAAATCATCCTTTGTTGTAATTTTGATATTGGTATAATCTCCATCTATCAGGTGTATTTTCACACCACTATTTTCTAATACTCCGGCATCATCAGTAAAGTCAGAATGCTTAGCCCTGTCAAAGGCACTTTTAATTAAAGATGACTTAAAAGTTTGTGGTGTCTGTATTGATCGGTAAGCATTACGATCTACAGACCTGTTGCCGTTCTCACTTATTTTCCTGATTGATTCTTTTAATTTTACTGATGTTACCGCATTTCCAAAAACAGAAGCTTCGTCAAAAGATTGAATAATGATTTCTTTACAAACAAGAGGACGAACTCCATCATGAATGGCGACTAAACTATCTTCTGAAACCAGGTTTAGTCCATTTTTCACAGAATCAAATCTTGTTTCACCTCCTCCTACTATTTTGTGGACAATACCAAAGGAATACTCCTCCTTGAGCAATTCCCAGGTTTTAATTTGATCTGAAGGAAGCACCAATATAATCTGAAGATCAGGTATGGCTTCATGAAATGCCTCCAAAGTATGCATTAATACCGGCTTTTGTGCTAAAATTAAAAACTGCTTAGGCACATCCATCCCCATCCTTATCCCTCTGCCTCCTGCTACTATTATTGCGTATTTATTCATTTCATTGATTCTACTCGATGCTGCAATTTATGAACTAAGGGCACAAAAAAAAACTTCAACCAGAAGGCCGAAGTTTTTACTGAATCTATTTTTTCTGTTTTTAGATAATCAACATAGCATCTCCATAAGAAAAGAATCTGTACTTTTCTTTGATGGCAACCTGATAGGCTTCTTGTACCAATTCAAAACCTCCAAAAGCACTTACGTTCATCAATAGTGTGGATTGAGGTAAGTGGAAATTAGTAATCAGCCCTTTACATATTTTAAACTCAAAAGGAGGGAATAAAAACTTGTCTGTCCAACCCTCATTTGCTTTCAATCGTCCATTAGCAGAAACTGATGACTCCAATGTGCGCAAAACAGTTGTTCCTACAGCAATTACTTTCTTTTTCTCTTCCAACTTCTCATTTACCAACCTGGCCGTAGTTTCAGGGACAATATAATTCTCCGAATCCATTTTGTGCTTAGTGAGATCTTCTACATCCACAGACCTAAAAGAACCCAATCCAATATGCAAAGTAATTGGGCTCACATCCACACCTTTCAATTCCAATCTTTTTAGCAAGTGCCTGGTAAAGTGCATTCCTGCAGAAGGTGCCGATACAGCTCCAATCTTATCAGCATAAATTGTCTGAAAACGCTCTTTATCTTCCGGCTCTGCCTTTCTTTGAATTTCTCTTGGAACTGGTGTTTCCCCTAACTCATCAATGGCTTTGTAAAATTCCTCGTTAGTGCCGTCAAACAAAAAACGAATAGTCCTTCCTCTGGAAGTAGTATTGTCGATTACCTCAGCTACCAAATCACCCTCCCCAAAATATAATTTATTTCCAACTCTGATTTTTCTGGCCGGATCTACCAATACATCCCAAAGGAAAAGTTCTTTATTCAGTTCCCTCAATAAAAAAACTTCAATTTTTGCACCTGTCTTTTCTTTATTACCGTATAGCCTTGCAGGAAAAACTTTTGTATCGTTAGTGATCATGGCATCACCTTCATCCATGTAATCAATTATATCCTTGAAAACCTTATGTTCTATCTTACCTGAATCTTTATGGACTACCATCAGACGAGATTCGTCTCTATTTTCAGTTGGATATAAAGCTAGAAGACCTGGCGGCAGGTCAAATTTGAACTCGGATAATTTCATTCGTTATTAATTAAATTACGTAGTAGGGAAGAAATATTTATGAAAATATTGTTAGTTGAATCATTAACTTGCAAAAGTATTTTCATAATCAGTTTTGAATGTGAAATTGGTTGATTCTATACTGGATTAAAAATTAGTGTGCAAAATTAGTAAAATGTAACTATAAAGTTTAGGTGTAATTAAAATATTTCAACAATGAAAATATTCAGACTGGTTTTGGAGAGTTTTAGATTTGCCTGGCAAGCCCTAAAAGCCAATCTATTGAGGACAACTTTATCTCTTTTAGGAGTCACTGTTGGTATTTTTGCAATTATAGCCGTGTTTACTTTAGTTGATTCATTGGAAAGAAGTATCAATAAAAGTTTTGATTTTTTAGGGTCTGATAATATTAATGTTGAAAAATGGCCTTACTCTTTTGGAGGTGGCCAATATCCATGGTGGAAATACCTGAACAGGCCTTACCCAACCTATGATGAGTATAAATTTTTATCTAAAAATGCCAACAACCAATCAGGAATTACAATTTTTGCAAGCAAAGGAGGCGTAACTGTTAAAAACAAAAACAGCAGTAGTGGGGGCATAAGTATAGTTGGGGCTTCTTATGGGCACAACACTGTATATGATATACCTATCGAAACAGGCCGTTTTTTCAGTATTCAGGAAACAGAAAACGCTGTAAATGTGGCTATAGCGGGAAACCGACTGGTAAAAGAACTGTTTCCTTTTCAATCTCCCCTGGGACAGGAAATCAAAATAAAAGGACTGAAATACACCATAATAGGTACTCTTAAAGAAGAAGGTGAAAGTTTCATAGGTACCCCAAGCAATGATGACAATATTTACATTCCTTATAAAAGTTTTACCAAATTGTACTATGTAGGCAGAAAATATGGAATAGGTTCTTCAATCAGTTTGAAAGGAAAAAAAGATGATCCGGGATTGTTTAAACTAGAAGGGGAATTAAGAGGCTTAATGCGTGGCAGAAGGGGGCTTAAACCAAAGGAAGATGATGATTTTGCGTTGAACAAGCCGGAAGCACTAAGTAATTTTATTGGAAACACATTTGATATACTAGGTATTGCCGGAGCAATCATTGGTAGCTTTTCCATACTGGTGGGAGGTTTTGGAATTGCCAATATAATGTTTGTATCCGTAAGAGAAAGAACGAACATTATCGGAATTCAAAAGTCATTGGGAGCTAAAAATTATTTCATTCTTTACCAGTTTCTCTTTGAATCTGTTTTCCTAAGCCTTCTAGGTGGTTTAATTGGTTTGGCAATGGTCTATTTACTTACTTTCCTGCAATTGGGATCTCTGGAACTGGTAATGACTGCTAAAAATATAGTCATAGGGTTAGGAGTATCTTGTTTTATTGGAATTCTATCCGGAATAATTCCTGCTGCTATGGCTGCAAGACTAGACCCTGTAATTGCCATAAGAACAAATTAATACACACTATTCGTTGTAAAAATTCATAGTACGTTCAATTCCAATTGAGCAAAACGACAAGATCATTTCACATGCTTTGTCGATACGTTCTGTGATATTGGCCATCTGATCCTGATCAAAATTACTAAGCACAAAATCTACCTGCTTTCCTTTAGCAAAGTCATTTCCTACTCCAAACCTCAATCTGGCGTAATCATTTCCACCTAGTATCTGTTCTATGTTTTTAAGCCCATTATGCCCTGCATTACTTCCTTTCGCTCTCATCCTAAGTTTTCCAAAAGGAAGAGCGATATCATCAGTTACAACCAGTACATTTTCTTTGGAGATTTTCAATTCTTTCATCCAGTAGTTCACTGCCTTGCCACTCAGGTTCATATATGTAGTTGGCTTTATCAAATGGATTGCTCTGCCTTTGTGTTTAAAATCCGCAACATACGCAAGTCGGTCATGCTCAAATTTCCCATCAAATTTATCGATCAAACGATCCAACACCAGAAATCCTATGTTGTGTCTGGTCAACTCATACTCAGTACCAATATTTCCCAATCCGGCTATCAGGTATTTCATATTTTATTATTATAGAGTCTAATTCCATGTAGTTGTAAAAGAAAATATTCAATGACTTTATCTACCAAAAATAATTCCCTCTGTTAAAACCAAAAAATCCTGCCCATATAATGAGCAGGATTTATAATAACTATTTTTAAAGAAAGCTTATTCTGCTGCTGATTCTTCCACTGCATCCTCTGATGCTTCTGTTGCTTCCTCCTCTTCTTCAGTTGAGGTTTTTCCTCTAAGAGCTCTCGGTATTTCTACAACTGCTACAGACGCCTGAGGTGTATCCAGAATCTGGAAATTTTCAGAAGGAACCTCACTTACCTTAATGGCACGGCCAAAATCCAATGGTGTAATATCCACATCTATGTGCTCCGGCATGTCCTTAGGAAGGGCATTAACTTTCAATGTCCTCCTTTTCTTCACCAAAGTACCCCCTTTGGTTACGCCTTTAGATTGTCCAATAAAGTGAACCGGAATATCCATTTTGATGTGCTTTCCTTCAAACAATTCAAGAAAGTCAACATGTAAAATAATTTCACTTACCGGATGGAATTGAATATCCTGAAGAATACACTTAAATTCTTTTCCTTCAATGTTTAAGTGCACGAAATGAGCTTCTCCTGTATAAACCAACTCCCTGAATAATATCATTGGGGCATAAAAATGAATTTGCTCTTCTCCTCCGTAAATTACGCAAGGAACCATGCTTTCATTTCTCAGCCTCTTGGACTCTGATTTACCGAGATTTGCTCTATTATACCCTATAATCTCAATGGTTTTCATAATATAAAATGTTTGTTTATTAATGATTTATAAATAACGAACTAATGGATTCATGATCATGAATCTTCCTGATAGCTTTTGCCATAATTTCGGCCAAGGTAAGCACTTTAATTTTTGACAATTCTTTTTTAAGCGGGATACTATCGGTCACCACCAATTGTTCCAATGCTGAATTTTCAACATTTTCATACGCCTTTCCTGACAAGATAGCATGCGTACATACTGCTCTTACAGAGTTAGCACCTTTTTCCATTACCAAATCGCCTGCCTTGCATAAAGTACCAGCAGTATCGATAATGTCATCAACAAGTACTACATCTTTTCCAGTCACATCACCAATGATTTGCATAGAAGCGATCTCATTGGCTCGTTTTCTATGCTTATCGCAAATCACCATTTCTGCATTGAAAAATTTAGCGTATTGCCTTGCCCTTTTAGTTCCTCCCACATCCGGAGCTGCTATCATCAAGTTTTCAAGGTTCAAACTTTTAATATAAGGAACAAAAATGGAAGACCCGTCTAAATGATCAACCGGAATATCAAAAAAGCCCTGAATCTGATCAGCATGAAGGTCGCAGGTCATTATCCTGTTAGCACCAGCAGCCTGCAATAAATTTGCCATCAGTTTAGCTGCAATGGTTACCCTTGGCTTGTCTTTACGGTCTTGTCTCGCATAGCCAAAATAAGGAGCGACCACTGTTACGTACTTGGCACTTGCCCTTCTCGCAGCGTCTATCATGAGCAAAAGCTCCATAATATTGTCCGTAGGGGCATATGTGGATTGTATTAAAAACACATCGCACCCTCTGACAGACTCACTGAAACTGAAAGAAAGTTCCTGATCACTAAACCGTTCAGAATTACACGCTCCTAATGGCTTGCCATAGTGTTGAGCTATGCTTCTTGCAAGATTCTGCGACCCTTGCCCCGCAAATAATTTTACTGATGATGTCATCTTTATTTGTTAAAAAAATATCCCGATCCATCCCTCTTTACTGGGATCAGGGATCGGGATCATTCTTTTTTGTTGGCCTACTAGGGCTCGAACCTAGACTCTTCTGGACCAAAACCAGACGTGTTGCCAGTTACACCATAGGCCAATCTTATACCCCTCTTAATTTGGGAACACAAAATTAGTATTCTGTTTTTTAATTAGAAAGTATTTACGATAAAAAGGTGAAAATTAATTACGTGTTTTTTTCTCTATTGGTTCGAGTCGCTCAAATCAGGATTCCTCTAAGGATACCTCCATGTAATTGCGTAATTTCCACAACTAGAATACAACCAGTCTGTATTGAAAAAAGCCACCCCTTTCTACCAGCAGTAAAGCAAATGATATGTTGAATCAATCAAAACTTAAATGTAAGCCCGGCCTTCAAGAAAAAAGGAACTCCCGGTGTAAAGTGTATTTCTGAAACTGAACTGGCTTCTCCTGACAGCCTTGACTCGGTATCAAACTGTGCTTCTCTCCATTCGGTATTGAATATGTTTTCTACAGAAACTCCAAACGACCAAAAAGGGCGATTGTAATTGATATTCATATCGGAAACAAAATAACCTTGTGCAACCACTGAATTGGTCTCATTGGCTGCTCTATCTTTCAGATACCTGTATTTTATACTCCCACTTATTCTTTTTCCCTGATAAGACATTCCTCCTGAACTGGTAAATGTTGGTGCCAAAGGAATATAATTGGCTCCTTCGACTTCATCTATGGATTTAGGATTGGCATAGTTGATATTGCTATAGGCAAACAAATTGTCAGTAACCTGATATGTCAAGCCAAAATCAATACCAGACCTTTTTGTTCTCCCACTTGGTTCTACAATACCACCATCGCCTACATACACGAATTCCTGCTCAAGTGACAAATGCCAATAGGCAATATCCACAAACAGACGCTCAAAAGGCCTGTAAACAGTACCAAGATCAAATCCCAAAGCAGCAGGCAAAGTATTGATGGCTGCTGCATCTAATACTACCCTTGCATCATTGCTATGAAAGCTTCTTCCTGTTTTAGCATAAAACTGAAACTGATCATTAGCCCTGTAAACCACGTTTAACTTAGGAGAAAAAAATGCCTGAGTCTTGGACTTACGTTGATAGGTTGACTGCAATGCATCCACTTCCTCAAACCTAAACTGGTCTAATCTTGCTCCAAAATTGACCAGCCACTTGTTTCTTTCCCAGGTAAAATCAGAAAATAAAAAACCATTGACTTCATCAATATCAGCCAGTGCAATTGGAATCAGGGTTTCTCTCCGGTTGCGGGTGTGTGACAATTCATTACCATCAATGTCATCATACCTAAATCCTGCTCCACTTTCGATGGCAAAATCTCCCGAAAACACAGAAGTATTATAATTGTAACTTGATTGTAATCCATATATTTTTCTACTTTCTTTTTGCTTTATCTGATCTCCATTAACAGGGTCTTCTAAAAAAAAGGTGAAATTAGAATACAGTTCAAAATCATAATTGGACATATACGCTTTCGTTTTTACGAATTGATTTTCGCTCAACGTAGTTGTATAGTCTATCAGAAAATTTTGTCTGGAAGTTTGGCCTCCTTCGGTATCGTCTATGGCTCCAAACCTTCCTATCTGCTCAACAGCCCTCAACGGAATTTGCCCTGAAGCATCCCATTTACTCTGAAAGTTGGAAACTTGTACTTTAAGAAAATTGTTATTGATCTGAGTAGTATATTTTCCAAATATATTTAGTCGATTGAAGTTTTGAGGCGAATCAAAAGGACCATCAGTCATTAGGTACTCTGTAGCCAAATAGCCATCCGAATTACCTGATCCGCTAAATAAATCAATCATGCTTACCATACGAGAGGTATTAAAGCTTCCTCCTTCCAGTTTAATGAAATTACCATCAATCCTGTCCCGGGTTTTAAAGTTCACATACCCGGCAGTAGTAAAGTTTCCCTTTTGCGCATAGTAAGGCCCTTTGCCAAAATCAATTCCTTTTACCGTTTCAGGAATTAGAAAATGTAAATCAGCATAGCCCTGCCCATGTGCATGAGAAACCATATTCACAGGGATACCATCGGCTGTAATTTGTATGTCTGTACCATGGTCTATATCAAACCCACGCAGGAATATTTGCTCAGCCTTGCCTCCGCCTGCATGTTGAGATATATACAGACCCGGTACTTTTCTCAATATTTCCTGCGAAGAGTTTACAGGGTTTAGTTTAAGTTGCACATCGCTAATTCGGGATATTGCATTTATATCAGACATGATAACCACCTGCCCTAATTCGATAGGAGCTGGCTCCATTTTGATATTCCAATTGGTTTCTTTATTTGCAATAAACTGAACACGTGTGTATCCAACCATTGATATTAAAATAGAATCTCCCGCACTGACTTCCTTCAAGACAAAATTCCCATTAACATCTGTATGGGCATGGTTTTCACTCGTTTTATCATAAATGGTCACAAACTCTATCGGATCTCCGGTTTGGCCATCTACAATTCTACCTGTTGACTTGTCCTGAGCACAAACTAGTATAGAAATGTGAAGTAAAATTACGAGTAGTTTTAGTTTCATTGATTCAATAATTACTGGTTTTAATTGAATTTGATTCTACATACGAAACTACAACAAGGAATAGATTTCTGAAACTAAAATAAGATCAATTACTTTTTTTAGTTACAATCACTTAGTTGCTTTTTCTTCTACCCATTTTCTTGCTTCAATAAAAGGAAGAATCCAAGGTGAAACTTCATCTTGTCTTTCAGGGTAATGTGCCCAGTTCCAGGGGAAAATAGCCCTTTCTAGGTGCGGCATGATTGCAAAATGCCTTCCATCGTTAGAATACACCGCAGCTACATTATAATCTGATCCATTAGGGTTTCCAGGATACTCGCTATAGCTAAATTTGCAACCTATATTATAATCACTTTCATTACCCGGCAAATCAAACTTACCTTCTCCATGCGCAAGCCATACACCCATTCTCGTTCCGGATAGCACTCCAAACATTACAGAATCATTTTTTGGAATAGTAACATCAACAAATGTCGATTCAAATTTATGAGAATCGTTGTGCTTCATTTTAGGATGGTCACTCATTTCAGGAAAAATCAATCCCAGTTCCATCATCAGTTGGCAACCGTTGCAAACACCAAGGCTCAGCGTGTCTTCTCTTTTGTAAAAGTTATCCAAAGCATTCTTCGCTTTTTCATTGTACATAAATGCTCCTGCCCATCCCTTTGCGGATCCTAATACATCGGAGTTGGAAAAACCACCTACAAAAACAATCATATTCACATCGGATAAATCTTCTCTTCCTGAAATAAGATCCGTCATGTGTACATCTTTCACATCAAAACCTGCCAGATAAAGTGAATAGGCCATTTCACGATCACCATTTACACCCTTTTCCCTTATGATAGCAGCTTTAATACCAGACTTGTTTTTTCTCCTATTGTTCAACCCCGATGCTTCAAGACTCCCTGCCCAATTTTTAGGAAAATTAAATTGAAGTGGCTGGTTTTTGTAATTATCAAAACGATCCTGAGCCAGGTTGTTGCTGGTTTGAGATTGATCCAGCAGGTATGATGTTTTAAACCACACATCTCTGTAGTAGTCAATATCCAAAGCTACAAAAGTTGAATCATGGTGAATTCTGATCTCTCGTTGTTTACTTACTACTCCAATGTCCTCAAAATCAACACCATCTTTTTCTAATGCTTCAACAGCATCAATATCATCAACCTGTAAAATCAGTGCCGGATTTTCGCTAAAAAGCACTTTAACCAATTCTGTATCACTAAAAGTGGATAAATCAAGGTTCATTCCCATTTTGGTATTTGGGAAATTCATTTCGAGCAAAGAGGTAACAAATCCTCCTGAAGAAACATCATGACCTGACAAAATTTTACCTTCTGAAATAAGCTGTTGTACTGTCTTAAATATAGTTTTTATATCTGAAGCTTGCTTAAGCTTAGGTGGTGTATTTCCAATAGCATTTACAGATTGTGCAAAGCTACTGCCCCCCAACTCAAATTGATTGTCTGTAAGGGGAATATAAATAATTTTAGAGCCTTCAATCGGTTTAAGATTAGGACTCAACACTTTAGTGATGTCTGACACTTCACTTATCGCAGAAATAATAACCGTACCCGGGGAATCAACAGTTTGTCCATCTGCATATTTTTGAGACATAGAAAGAGAATCTTTACCTGTTGGTACGTTAATTCCCAGTTCAACGGCAAATTCACTGATCGCCTCTACTGCTTTGTATAATCTGGCGTTTTCTCCTTCTGTTTTTGTAGGCCACATCCAGTTAGCACTCAATGAAACACCTCCCAGTCCATGAGCCAAAGGAGCCCAAATCAGGTTGGTTAAACTTTTGGCTATAGCCAGTTTAGAGCCTTTCACGGGATCAGCCAATGCGGCTACTGGCGCATGCCCCAGAGATGTTGCAATCCCTTTGTTGTTTACAAAATCCAGAGCCATCACAGCTACATTGTTCAATGGCAATTGGATTTCTCCACAAGTTTGTTGCTTGGCCACTCTTCCTGTTACCGATCTATCTACTTTATTAGTCAACCAATCTTTACAAGCCACGCCTTCCAATTGGAGAACTCTTTCAAGGTGTTGCTCAAGTTTTTTAGAATTGTATTCAGGTTCTTTATAATTAGTACGGATATTTTTATCTACCAGCACTGTTTTAGGTGCAGATCCAAACATGTGCGACAACCCCCAGTTAATGGCAGCCTTTTTACCGCCATTTCTACTCAACACAAATTTATTATCACCTGTTGCTTCTCCAACAGTATATATAGGAGCTCTTTCTCTATCTGCTATTTTTGTAAGCAATTCAATATCCTTCTCTTTGATAGCCAGTCCCATTCTTTCCTGAGACTCATTGCCTATTATTTCTTTATCAGAAAGGGTTGAATCTCCTACTGGCAATTTATTAATGTCAATGTTTCCTCCGGTTTCTTCAACCAATTCAGAAAGACAATTGAGGTGCCCTCCTGCCCCATGATCGTGAACTGAAATAATTGGATTGTTCTTGCTTTCTACCAATGCCCGAATCGTATTTGAAACTCTTTTTTGCATTTCAGGATTGGATCGCTGAACAGCATTGAGTTCAATGGCATTAGCATATTCTCCTGTAGCAACAGAGGACACAGCCCCTCCTCCCATTCCAATTCGATAATTGTCACCACCAAGTATTACTATTTTATCACCCTTGTTTACGGCCTTTTTTTGTGCATCTTCCTTCTTACCATAGCCAACTCCTCCGGCTTGCATGATTACCTTGTCAAAACCCTGAATCCTGCCATCTTCCTCATGCTCAAATGTCAACAAGCTTCCACAGATCAAAGGCTGCCCAAACTTGTTTCCAAAATCACTGGCTCCATTTGATGCTTTAATCAGTATTTCCAATGGCGTTTGGTACAACCATTTTCTTTCCCTGATGTTTTCCTCCCACTTTCTACCTTTTTCAAGCCTTGGGTATGAAGTCATGTAAACGGCAGTCCCTGCGAGCGGGATACTCCCCTGACCGCCAGCCATTCTATCCCGGATTTCTCCACCCGAGCCTGTAGCAGCACCGTTAAATGGCTCAACTGTAGTCGGAAAATTATGTGTTTCAGCCTTCAGTGACAAAACAGACTCAATCTCACCTGTTTCGAAATAATCAGGCTTGTCTTGGGTAGCGGGAGCAAATTGTTCCATCATCGGTCCCTTGACAAAAGCCACATTGTCTTTATAAGCAGACTCAATCAGTCCCCAATTTTCCTTTGATGTTTTTTTAATCAACTTAAAAAGTGATTCCGGTTTTTCCTCTCCATCAATGATAAAAGTGCCATTGAAGATTTTATGCCGACAATGTTCAGAATTCACCTGAGAGAATCCAAATACTTCACTGTCTGTCAATTTCCTTCCCAAATCTTTGCTCACACTTTCCAGATATGTCACCTCTTCATCATTCAGTGCCAAGCCCTCCTTTTTATTATATTCTGCTATATCTTCTATATCCAATATAGCATCAGGCATTTTGTCTATGGTGAAAATATCCTGATCAATGGCATCATATTTATGCATGAGCATTGGATCAAACTCCGCATTCACATAAAACTCTTCTATCCGCTCTATTCCTTCAATTCCCATGTTTTGGGTGATTTCCACCGCATTGGTACTCCAGGGTGTTACCATTTCCCGGCGTGGACCTACAAACCCTCCTTTGATCTCAGAATCTTCTAATTTCTCAGCATCCCCAAGCAGCCAACTCAGTTTGCTATTGTCCTGATCCGTGAGGGGTTTTAAAGATTTTATTGCGTAAAAAGTGTTGTTGTCTTTTTTGAAAATTGAGATCATTGGAATGCCAGTTCGATTCTATTTCGCAAAAGTAAGATTTATTTCTAAATCTAGTACCCGAGAATCTTTAAGCCCAAAATTTAATTGAAGAAAACTGATTGATAATCACAAAAAAGGCTTGTGAGAAGTTTACCCACAAGCCCTAAATTCGTCATTCGTTTCTTATTACAGTTTTCCAAACATGTAGTTACCTTTGGCATCCTCATCATTGGAATAGAAGAAATCGTTTAACAGGCTCAACACTTTAGCTTTATCGATTTCAATGGTGCCATTTTCGGACATCATAGCGTAAGCATAAGTTGCCTCTTCTTTAGGTTTACCATATACCTTAAAAAGTAATTCCCATTCCTTTTCTTCAATTAACCCATTTTCATCAACATCTACACCATCTATAATCGCATCAGCCACATTGGTCACGGTTATTTGATACATGTCTTTGTTTCCCATAAATGCTTCACAGAACACCAGCCATTCTTCAAGGCTTATTTGGTTATCATTATTAGTATCTGCAAATTTCCTGGCTTCATTCCAGTCTTCTATTAGTCTCTGGCGCAAAAAATTGTATTTATCAGTACCAGGAGCCCATCCCCTTTCTGAAGATAATCTCTCGGCTACCTCTTCATAGTCCTTTTGATCCAATACTCCATTACCGTTAGCATCCCAAAATTTAAAGAGTTTGGCGATTTTTTTTTGTTGAAATTCTGTAAGCATAATACTTTAAGTATGTTAAATTTATGTATGAAATATTTTACCTGTGTAAGATATATATTGTATTACTTTCATTAATAAAAAGACAGAAAAAGAATCGTCTTTTCTACTCCAACTAACCATAAGCGACATCTTACCATACCAGAGTACATGAGAACCTAAATCACGTTCACTTCCATTTCCAGTTCTATTCCAAATTTTTCAGCAACTGACTGTTGGATTTCTACAGCGAGATTCTTGAGGTCTAATCCCTTCCCATTTCCATAGTTTACCAATACGAGGGCCTGATTTTTATGCACCCCGATCTCACCAGTAGTTTTACCCTTCCATCCACAGCTTTGTATGAGCCAGGCGGCAGGTACTTTCACTTCGTTGTTGGGCAGTTCGTATCCGGGTATTTCAGGAAATTCCGCTTTTAACCCTTCATAGTCTATTGCCCCAATAGTTGGATTTTTAAAGAAACTTCCGGCATTGCCAATTTCTACAGGATCGGGCAACTTAGATTGTCGGATTTTTATTACCGCCTGACTCACATCTTTAATGGTCGGTGTGGCAATACCTGCAGAGGTTAACGTTTCTTCTATCGCTCCATAAGATGTATTCAATACAGGTTTTTTGGAGAGCTTTAGGCTTACTGAAGTGATTACGTATTTGCCCTTTAGTCCAAGTTTGAATACACTCTGTCTGTATCCGAATTGACAGTCCTCTAGTCCGAATGTTTCAATTTCAAAAGTTTCTTTATTTAATGCCTCCAAAGACTCAAATACATCCTTTATCTCTACTCCGTAGGCTCCAATATTTTGCATCGGAGCTGCCCCAACTGTACCGGGTATCAGAGAGAGGTTTTCGATTCCACCATAACCATTATCCACAGCATACAGCACCAGCTGATGCCAAACTTCACCAGCACCCGCTTTCAACACCACACTATCATTATCTTCGGTTATTCTTTCTATCCCGTGTATAGAATTTTTAATGACCAACCCTTGATAATCGGATGTAAACAACACATTTGACCCTCCTCCCAAAATTAGTTTTGGGAGTGCTTTGTGTTGCTCATCTTTTAAAATGGAAATTAGCTCACCTACATTATGGATTTCGATGAAATAACTGGCATTTACCGCTATGCCAAAAGTATTGTAAGGCTTAAGGGGAACGTTTTTTTTTGTCTTCTGCATACATTAAAAACAACTCTATAAAGGGTTTGCAATTTAGTCAGACTAATGAGATTATTTACCCTTTGAGAAAATTACAACAAAATCTAAACCACAAAAATGGGAATACATTGCACATTTAGCTACTGCTACTTTCCATTGAAAATCAATTATTTACACTAAAAACATCATCAATTTTTAGCCTGTTCACTTCTTATGCCTCCTATTTTATTATTTTGAGCGAATAAGAAAATCATCTGATTGATTATAAGTTCTTTAATGTGGATAAAAATTGAATAAAGGACTATGACGTGAAGCATATTTTTGTATTTTTGCAGCACTTTAAAATCACTACATGAGCGAGGAAAATAAAACGAACAAGGGAGATTATTCAGCAAGTAATATACAAGTCTTAGAAGGACTGGAGGCAGTAAGAAAAAGACCAGCGATGTACATTGGAGATGTAGGGACAAAAGGGCTACATCACATGATTTGGGAGGTCGTTGACAACTCTATTGACGAGGCACTGGCAGGCCATTGTGATACCATCAGTGTAACTATTCACGAAGACAATTCGGTTTCTGTAACAGACAATGGTCGTGGTATTCCTACCGATTACCATGAAAAAGAAAAGAAATCTGCTTTGGAAGTGGTAATGACAGTACTTCACGCCGGAGGTAAATTTGATAAAGACACCTATAAAGTTTCAGGAGGTTTACACGGTGTAGGTGTTTCTTGTGTGAATGCCTTGTCAACAGATCTTAAAGCGACAGTTCATCGAAAAGGAAAAATTTACGAACAAGATTATAAAATTGGAGTTCCTACTGCTCCTGTTAAAGAAATTGGCACTACTGATATCAATGGCACCACCATCCATTTTTGGCCTGATGCCAGTATATTTAATTCAACTGAGTATAAATATGAAACGGTAGCTACCAGACTGAGAGAATTATCTTTCCTTAATGCTGGAATTACAATTAACCTGACTGATCGCCGTGAAAAAGAGGACGATGGCAGTTTCAAGTCGGATTTATTTTTATCTGAGGGAGGATTGGTTGAGTTTGTCGAGTACCTGGATGTATCAAGGGAAAAACTAATTCCTGAACCAATATATATGGAAGGGGAAAAAGGTGGAATACCAGTTCAAGTTGCAATTTCCTACAATACTTCTTACAGTGAAAATGTGGTTTCGTATGTGAACAACATCAACACCATAGAAGGCGGTACTCACGTTGCTGGATTTAGAAGAGCTTTAACGAGAACATTGAAAAGTTATGCTGACAAGTCTGGTCAGTTAGATAAATTAAAAATAGATATCAATGGAGATGATTTTCGTGAAGGGTTAACAGCAGTGATTTCTGTAAAAGTAGCAGAACCGCAGTTTGAAGGACAAACCAAGACAAAACTTGGTAACTCTGACGCCATGGGAGCTGTAGATACTTCAGTAAGTGAGATTCTCAACAACTACCTTGAAGAAAACCCTAAAAGTGCCAGGTTAATAGTACAGAAGGTGATTCTAGCTGCTCAGGCAAGACATGCAGCTCGCAAGGCACGTGAGATGGTGCAGAGAAAGAATGTACTTTCAGGAACTGGTTTACCGGGTAAGCTGGCCGATTGCTCTGAAAAAGATCCTTCTTTGTGCGAAATCTACCTTGTTGAGGGAGATTCTGCCGGTGGATCTGCCAAGCAGGGACGTGACAGGAAATTTCAGGCTATACTTCCATTAAGAGGTAAAATCTTAAACGTAGAAAAAGCTCAGGAACACAGAATTTACGACAATGAAGAGATTAAAAACATGATCACTGCATTGGGAGTTAAATTCGGGACAGAACAGGATGAAAAAGCATTAGACATGCAAAAATTAAGATACCACAAAGTGATCATCATGACGGATGCTGATATTGACGGTAGCCATATCAGGACTTTGATCTTAACATTCTTTTTCCGATACATGAGAGATTTGATCGACAAGGGGTATTTATACATTGCACTTCCTCCACTCTATTTACTAAAGAAAGGAAAACAAGAAAGATATGCATGGTCAGAGGAAGATCGTGTAAGGGTAACCCGGGAGTTGGCTAAGGATGGCAAAGAAGATTCTGTAGGGCTACAAAGGTACAAAGGTCTTGGAGAAATGAATCCTGAGCAGCTTTGGACAACTACTATGAACCCTGAATTTAGAAGTCTCAAGCAAGTAACAATCGATTCAGCTGCAGAAGCAGACCACTTGTTTTCCATATTGATGGGAGATGAGGTAGCTCCCCGCAGAGAATTTATTGAGAAAAATGCGAAGTATGCAAAAGTCGATGTGTGATTTTTGCAGTTAACAATATAGACAAAGCGGTTGGGTTTTCTCAACCGCTATTTTTTTATCCTCACCGTACTCCAACTTGCCTCTAGTACTGGTTTTGCATCAATATATCCTTTCCCTTTTTGGACAATAAGATCCTTTTTCAAATGAATATTTTTGATTTTATAAGTTACCATTTGATCAAAATATACCGGTTCAAGAAATTTAGCGATATCTACTTTGACCAAACCAAACAACCCATTTGTGAAACCTGTTTTTCGCACTCCCGCTCCTCCACATTGGATGATAGATTCTATTAACATAACCTGAGGAACATGCAACAGATCCGATTTTCCTTGAAAGATCTTATGAGATTGTTTGAAAATGTAAGTACCTACTACTTCATCAACATTAGCAGATAAAATTTCATCAAAAAATAAAAAAGCTTCTCCATGAGGAAGAAGTTTACTTTCCATCACTCACAATTGCACCATCTTCCAACCGAACTATTCTTGATCCGTATTCGGCATTTTTCTCTGAATGGGTCACCTGAATGATGGTCATACCTTCATCGTTGAGTTTTTTAAACAGATTCATGATTTCTTCCCCTTGTTCAGAATGAAGATTTCCCGTAGGTTCGTCTGCCAGAAGCAGTTTCGGCTTGCCTATAAGGGCTCTTGCCACTCCCACCAGTTGTTGTTGCCCTCCGGAAAGCTGGTCAGGAAACAAGTCTTTTTTTGCTACCATCTGAAATTTATCAAGCATTTCTGCTACCAGGCTTTGTCTTTCTTTACTTTTTACTCCCCGATAAAGCAAAGGCGTTTCGATGTTTTCATATACAGTCAGTTCATCGATGAGGTGATAAGCCTGAAATACAAACCCAATGTACTCTTTGTGTAGGTTTGAGGTTTTTCGTTCACTAAATTTATGAACTGGCTCATCCAGAAAATAATACTCACCAGCAGAAGCCTTATCAAGCATTCCTATGATGTTCAACAGAGTAGATTTCCCTGAACCAGATGGCCCCATGATGCTTACAAATTCTCCCTCTTTGACCACAAGGTCTATTCCTTTTAAGATAAAAGTTCTCCTAAATCTGGACTCTATGTATTTATCAGCATTCTTTAATGTAATCATGAAATTTGACTGAAAAGTGAACCTACTTTTTTTTCAAATATAGCCTTATCGTCTTAAAGTTTGTGAACCAAGTTTGAAAATAAAACTACATTGCTGATTATTGCCTTTGCGAATACATTCAATGTCGTAACAATGAATTAATTTGTTTCGTTGTTACGGACAATCAAAATTCTAAACTTATGTATAAAATTATTTTTACCGTACTTTCTCTAGTATTAATTCAATCTCAGATTTTCTCTCAAACAATGGACTTTGAGACATACAATCCACCATCGACACTGGTTGTACCTGAGCATGAAGTAACCAGGGCTAAGTTTCCTTTTATCGACGTACACAATCATCAAAGCACCAGTGATCGTGACCTTGGCCCGTTGGTAAGTGAAATGAACGACCTGAACATGAAGGTAATGGTGAACCTTAGTGGTAAACGTGGAAGTAAAGAGCGTTTACTGAACGGTATCAAAAACGTGAAAGAAAATTATCCAGACAGGTTTATAATTTTCACCAATATCGATTTCAGTAATATAGACGATCCAAACTGGTCAGAAAATGCAGCGAAAATATTAGAAGAAGACGTAAAAGCCGGGGCAAACGGTTTGAAAATTTTTAAAAGCCTTGGGCTTTATCATAAGGATAAAAATGGAAATAGAATAGCAGTTGACGACCCTAGAATTGATGCCGTCTGGGCCAAATGTGGGGAACTGGGAATCCCGATACTAATCCATGCAGCCGATCCTAAGCCATTTTGGTCTCCCCACGATGATCAGAACGAGAGGTGGCTTGAATTAAAATTAAGATCCGGAAGAAAAAGATCGGATACAGATCCTGCTCCATGGGATCAAATCATCGGAGAACAGCACAATGTATTTAAAAAACACCCCAAGACTAAATTTATCAATGCCCATTTGGGCTGGTATGGAAACAATCTGGACAAACTGGGAGAGTTGATGGACAAATACCCTAATATGTATTCGGAAATCGGAGCTGTGATTGCAGAGCTTGGCAGGCAACCCCGAAGAGCAAAAGAATTTCTAACCAAATATCAGGACAGGGTAATGTTTGGCAAGGATTCATACAACAAAGAAGAATATTACACCTACTTCCGGGTATTGGAAACTGCAGACGAGTATTTCCCCTACTACAAAAAATACCATGCCTATTGGAAAATGTATGGGCTGGATTTATCTGACGAAGTATTGAGGAAAATATATTACAAAAATGCTTTGAATGTGATTCCGAATATTGACAAGTCGTTGTTTCCTTGATATTTATAAAAAACCTGTCAGGTTTCATTCCCCAACTCCTCTAAGGCTATAAATATTTGATGAGTTTAAGTGAGCAAACCTGACAGGTTTCTTCGTCCATATTATTTAAAACGATCTGACAAATCCAACAACTCTATCTTCCTAAACTGTACTCCATGGCTTTCGGCTTGTAGTGCGATATACCCTTCTTTCAAGGATTTCCCTTCATTTTGCACAAACCAGGATAAATCATCTACCCAGGGACGTTTTCTGTCACCCCTCTTCTCCCATCCACCTATATGTGGCTTGGTATAGGTCAGAGCGGTATCGCCTTCTACTACATGGTGTACGATCGAGTCCCCTAATACAATCGCCTCAATGTTGACCCATTTCTCACCAGCTGGTGCTTTATAGGTTGAATAAAGCATGTGGTTTTTATGTAATACTCCTTCAGCATATACGTGGGTCCCGGGAGAAGCTAAATTCCCATTCGTTCTCTTTTCCCCTTCCACTTCACCGAGAAATTGTAGTTCTATGGATGCCGGAAAATCCTGATTGAGTTGTTGCTCTTGTGCAGATTGAGAATGCAACATCACTCCACTGTTAAAATTTTCCCATACTTCCCCTCCAGGCAATTGCTCGCCCACAAAACGGTATTCAATTCTTAAACGATAATGTGAATAGGGTTTTTCGTAATATAAGTGGGCATATTTTTTATCAAAGGTTTCGTACTCGCTATAGTCCACTTTCAAAATACCATCTTCAACTTTAAAGGTGTTTTTATAATTTTCATTGATTTCCAGACCCGAAAACTTTATATCCCATCCAGAAAGATCTTTACCATTGAATAATTGAATCCAATGTTCCTGATTTTGGATTTTAGATTCACTGCCTGAGCAGGAAAAAAGCATGGCAATTACGGACACGCTTAGTATTGTTGATATTGAAATTCTCATGCCTAAAAGTACAATAATTATTTGATTGATCAATGCTCTGGTCTGTTCCTGTCCTCTTTAGGGTTCATCCCCTAATGAACCACAATAGAGAATAATGATGATACGAGTAATTCTGTAGATATTAGAACACTCCCTCCATATCAATCAGGGATTTGATATTTATGCGGTTGAATTATCAATTTTATTTGTGAACTTTGAACACAAAACGTTCCTTAGAAAGGTTTTAAATGTCAAATCAAAAATCATTTTCACAGATTTTGAGATACCTGCTACTCATTTTGGTTTTTCTTGTACAACATGCTGTCAATGGTCAAAAAACTGTACTAAGTGGAGTGTATCAGGGTCAGAGTCTCTACATTCAGAATCCATATCTGGTAAGTGAGCATAAATATTGTATTGATACCATAATCGTCAACAAGCAGGATATATATATCAACCCACAGCTTTCTGCGGTCAAATTAGATTTCGGAAAAGAGATGCTCTTTGCGCCAGTAATGGTAATGATCAAGCATAAAGAAAATTGCAAACCGAAATTTATAAATCCGGAAGCCATTTTGTATCACAGCTCTTTCAAGTTTGATTCGCTGGTTGTAAACGATTCTTTAATCAGGTGGCATACCAAAGGAGAAAAACTTGAAGGTCTGTACAGCATTGAAAAATTGAATGGTACATACTGGCAAGTTATGAATACAATAAAACCCAAAGGACAATTCGAAGGAGCAGACTACATCTATTTTCCCGAATTTGACAAGGGTGGCAATAGATTTCGAATCAAATACTCTCTTCCAGACAATAGATACATCTATTCAGGAGAAGTGGAAATGTTTTATTTTGCCAAACCAATTACTTTTTCTCCTAAATCGGTCATAGATGAAATGGTATTATCGCAGTATGCAGATTATCAAATCATGGATTTGAAGGGAAACGTTATAGTGAGCGGATCAGGGAAGGTTATTCCACTCAGAAAACTAAAAAGAGGTGATTATTTCATTTATCTGGAAGGAGATACAGAATCCTCTGCGGTCACTTTTCCCTTCAATAAAAAATAAAAAACATTTAGTGCCCTGACCTGATTCCATCCACAATTTAGGATTCATTACTTTTTGCCTGCCAGATGATGATGGTCATAATACCTGAAAACTCCATGCGGACGACATGACAAATTCATTCCCACGGTTATATTGAAGATGTCAATACTTTTAATCTTTATTACCAATAAAGACTACTCGTTTATGAATTTACTCAAATTCAATAATTATATTATTAACATTGCGGTGAAATGAAATAACTATACTGAATTGTCATTTAGAACCCTTTTAGTGGTGAAAATAGATTCAGATTCTAAAAAGGCTTAACTATCACGAATGAAGATTTCCGCTTCTATTTACTCCAATAAAGAAAGAACAGTTGAAGATTTGGCTCAAGAACTGGACAGTTGCCATATCGACTATTTTCATGTCGATTGCAATGACGACCTTTTGGTATTCGACGATGTAAGTAGAATCAGGAAAGTCAGCAGCACTCCTATTGACATGCACATCATCAGTGATACACCTGAAAAGTATTTTGATAAAATACTGGAACACAAAATAGAGTTTGTCTCTTTTCAGTATGAAAACATAAAAGGAAAACTTGATTTTCCAGAAACCAATGACACCCAATTTGGATTGGCAATAGTGTCAGATACGAGTGTTGATGTATTCGAAGAGTACAAAGACGATTGTGATTTTGTGCTGATCATGACCACTACGCCGGGTCAAAGTGGTGGTAAATTCAGACCTGACAATTTCAGAAAAGTACGAGATTTTAGAAACAATTATCCGGGAAAGTCCATAGAAGTAGATGGAGGGGTAAACGATGAAGTTGGTTTTATCCTGAGAATGATGGGCGTGAATTCTGTAGTTTCAGGTTCGTATCTTGTCAATCATGAGTCGATTGCGACAGCATTGCTTCATCTAAAAAGCTCAATTATTCATTCCGATTTTAAAGTGAAGGATTTTGCAATTCCGGTAGAAAATTGCCCTACGCTTGTCGATGGTGATTATAAAATGACCGACATCATTCGTCAAATAGACGATTACAATCTGGGGTTTACTTTTATTACAAAAAGTACAGGAGAGTTTGTCGGCTTATCCAGTAATGCCGACGTACGTCATGGAATGCTCAGACATTTGGATGACCTCAACGCCATAGAATCGGAGGACATCATCAATAGAAATCCCGTGACCATCAATGAAAACAGCACGATTTCAGAGTTACTACATTTAATTCAATCAAAGAAATTTTTAATATCCTTTCTGCCAGTGGTCAATGACCAAAATAAACTGACAGGGGGGCTTTCGTTCATCAACTTAATAAGAAGCGAATCATGATCATCCACTTAAAAGAAAACATATCCGACGACAAAGCAATAGAACTGGCAGCCAAAGCTTCTGCCATTTATTATAAAAAAGACGGGTTCTACGTATTGATCACAGGATCGGCACAAAAAGAAATCAATCCTGAACTGGAACCTTATGCCGATGAATATTTTGCAATGAGCTCCGACATCCAGTTGGCGAGCAAAGACTACCGACCTGAACTCAGGGAGATCACCTTAGGCAAAGCAAAAATCGGTGGGAAAACAAACAATACTTTGATGATCACCGGGCCATGTTCTATCGAGTCGATGGAGCAAATTACTCAAAGTGCAGAGTTATTAAAAAAACACAACCTGACTACCCTAAGAGCTGGATGCTATAAGCCGAGAACTTCTCCCTACTCATTCCAAGGTCTGGGCTTGGAAGGATTGAAAATGCTTAGCAAAATCCGTGATGAGTATGGCTACAACATCATCACAGAAGTGAGGGATTCTACTCATATAGATGAGGTAATCGAATATTCTGATATCATTCAGGTTGGGGCAAAAGCCATGTACGATCAGGGCATCTTAAGGAAATGTGGCAAATCAGGCAAACTGGTATTGATCAAACGAGGTTTTGGAACGACACTACAAGAGTTTGTTCAGTCTGCCGAATTTGTACTGTCAGGTGGCAATGAAAATGTAATGCTTTGCGAAAGAGGCATCAGGACTTTTGAAACCAAAACAAGGTTTACGCTGGATTTGTGCGGAGTGGCCTGGTTGAAAGAAAACACCAATTTGCCCGTCATATTAGATCCCAGTCATGCACTGGGCTATCGTTACGGCATTGCAGACTTAACCCGTGCCTGTGTGGCTATGGGTGTTGACGGGCTTTTAATAGAAAGTCACCCTGACCCTTCAGTCGCCAAATCAGACGCAGCACAACAACTGAATTTTGATCAATTCACTACAATGTTCGAAAGCTTACAGCCAGTAGCCAATGCTGTTGGTAGAAATATCATCTAATCCAAAACCTTTATACTTTTCTACTTTCAAACCTTTAACTCAGTAAATGAAACCAACATTATTAGTACTTGCAGCAGGAAGAGGCAGCCGGTTTGGCGGAGCAAAACAAGTAAGTGAAATGGGCCCTTCGGGGGAAACCATTATGGAATACAGCATCCACGATGCGCTACAAAGCGGTTTTGGTAAAGTGGTCTTAGTAATTAACAAACAGGTTGAAGCCGATACCATTGAGATCATGTCCAATACAAATATTGATCCTTCACTGATTTCCTATGCTTATCAGGATTTGTTCGTTGAGCATATAAGCGATAACATTCAATCTGAAAGGTTGAAGCCTTGGGGCACTGCTCATGCTATTTTATCGGCTGAGAAATTGATTGGTACCCCATTTGCCATGATTAATGCGGATGATTTTTATGGTCGTGATGCATTTAAGACAATGGCAGACTTCCTTTCAACTGTAGCAATAAAGGACTCTTCCAAATACAGTATGGTCGGTTATGATTTGATCAATACTTTGTCAGACAATGGCAAAGTCTCCAGAGGAATATCTGTAAGCGATGACAATGGTTATTTGACTTCAATAACTGAAACCCACAATATTTTCGCTGATGGGAATAAAATTTTATGTTCAAGTGACTCTGATGAAAATGTAGAAGTAAAGGAAGGTCTGGCATCAATGAATTTTTGGGGATTTAATCCCAATATTTTCAAAGAAATGCATGAGCAATTTCAGTCCTTTCTATCCTCCACTCCTAACCTCACCAAAGACGAATTTCAAATTCCGTCTGTCATTGACAAAATGATCAAAGACGGTAAAATCACTGTTTCTGTATTGCATTCAAAAGCCAAGTGGTTTGGAGTGACCTATAAAGAAGACCGTCCAGTTGTTGTAGAAAAATTATCAGAATTCGTAAAGGAAGGAAAATATAAAAGTCCGTTGTGGAAATGACGATCAGTTGGCAATTACTAATTTGTGGCTTTTTATATGCTTCAATAGAATTACCATTAACCGAATATGATAATACCCTTGAAATAAAAGATACCTTTCAAATGCCAAATAAAATCAGTGTGGGAGACACCATTCCAAACTTCACCTTGTTAGATCAAAACAGTAAAGAGGTTTCTATTACGAATAAAATTGGACAACCATTGGTCATCTACTTTTATCCAAAAGATGACACTCCGGGCTGCACCAAGGAAGCTTGCTCCTTTAGAGATCAATACGACGTTTTTGGAGAATACGGTACAGAGATTATCGGCATTAGTTCAGATTCCCCTGCTTCTCATCTTAAATTTGCAAAAAAATACAATCTCAATTTCATCTTGCTCAGCGATGAAAAGGGTGAAGTAGAAAAACTCTTTGGTGTCCCCCGTTCTGTATTAGGGCTTATTTCCGGTCGGGTTACCTACATTATAGATAAAAACGGAGTTGTCAGACACGTATTCAATTCCCTTTTTAATGCTGAAAAGCACGTAGAAGAATCCCTTCGGATTATCAAATCCATGGAGTAAAACATTCCTAAATCAATCATTAATCTGTCCCGAAAACGGCTAGATGGTTTTGATTGAAACCTTCGAAAGCTTTTATTTGTAGTCATCTACACCATAAAATCAAACAAATGCCAAATAAAACAGCAGTCGTATCAGGAGGAACCAAAGGAATAGGAAAAGCCATTGTCGCCAAATTTATGGAAAATGGATTTGATGTCATCACTTGTTCCCGAAACCAAAACGATTTGGATGCACTAAAAGATGAAACTGTTGCAGCTACTTATCAGGGAAAACTATTCACTTTTAAATCTGATTTGTCTAAAAAAGATGAAGTGATAGATTTTGCGAAATACATCCAAACAAAATCAGATCATGTGGATGTATTGGTAAATAATGCCGGAGTTTTTCTTCCAGGTGAAATGAGCACGGAAAAAGAAGGTAGTTTGGAATTCATGATAAATACTAATCTCTACAGTGCTTATCATTTGACAAGAAGTTTGATTCAGGGAATGATCGCAAGCAAATCAGGAGATATTTTTAATATCTGTTCAGTGGCTAGTAAAATGGCCTATCCCAATGGAGGTTCATACAGTATTTCAAAATTTGCGATGTATGGTATGTCTAAAGGATTGAGGGAAGAGCTAAAGCCACATGGCATCAGAGTTACTGCTGTGCTGCCCGGAGCGACTTATACAGCAAGCTGGGATGGTGTTGACCTGCCTGAAGATAGATTTATCAAGCCTGAAGATGTGGCAGAAGCGGTATGGTCTGCCTATTCGTTATCCAGAAATTCAGTGGTAGAGGACTTAATCATCCGTCCACAGTTAGGAGATATTTGATCTTAAAACCTTCCAAAGATTTGAAACCTTTGGAAGGTTGTTCTTAAACTTTTAATCCTGATCCAACGCTTTATCGATCAAAAAAGCAATGTGCTGGCGGTGAGCCTTGCTTGCAGTATCACCATAAGCACTACTGGCCGTTTTTTTAATCGACTTAAGATTGTAGAGTGCCATCGACTTTGCCATGTTAGTATAGGCACTTTTAGCATCTATTATCCCAATAAGTCTTTTCACATATTCTATTTGGAGGTTTTGCCTGAAAGAATTTACTGATTTATAGGCATCCGCCTTAAAAATAGCATTGTTAAGATCAGCCATGTATTCAGAAAGGCTGTATTTGTTTCCATATAATTCACTATCAGAAATTCTTTGCAAAGTGTTCACATGAAGAATGTGAGACAAAATATCTTTTTGAGAGGACAATACCCTTGCATGCAGCTTTGGATCTTCCGGGCCCGAAAAGAAATTAAATCCTCTGCGTTGCAATGCCATATAGTTGTACAACTCAGAAGGAACGGCATATGCATCAGGAGAAAAAATGTATTCAGAAAGAGCATTCATTGCCCTTTTTTGGTCTGCATAAGCAACAGGAGTATATGGTTTAACTGTCTCTTGCTGGCCCACCATTGACCTGTCCACATAGACACCACCAATAAATCTGGAGATCACCCTGCCTGCAATGGCATATTGACCGGACAATATGCTAAATGCCTGTGTCAGCTCCTGATAGGATTTTCCTTCAACACTGTACTTTTCTTTGATTTTTCCCATCAGGTTGTTCACAATTTTAAACCTGTCAATGGAATAGCTTATCTGATCATTGGAAAGGTCTCCAATCATCACTCTTGGATCTATTGCTTTTCCGGCTGACCGCATATCATCTGCATCATTTCCAAAAATCAATTCCGGATCTGTAGATTTAGAAAGGATTTTTTCCAATTCATCATCTGTATTAACAACAGAATATCCAAATTCAATCGCCCATTTATCATAAGGGCCTACTGCCACATCATAGTATTGTCCCTGTTTGCTTCTGCCAAGGGTTAAATTGATGGCAGTGTAGTCCATCACAGAACCAGTCAGACATTTCCCTTTTATAAAATTTTTATCAGCAAGCTGCTCGGGTGTAAACCTCTGGCTAGCTTTCATGTTGTGATTGAGTCCCAAGGTATGGCCAACTTCATGCATTGTCAATGCAATCATGGATTCTTCCTGCATTCCTTTCAAATCTTCCTTTGAGGCTCCTTCCGCCATCAATAGTGCTTGTCCGAAAAGGGTATTTGATTGAGTCAGATATCCCATGCTGCAAAGTTCTGGAGTCAGTTCTTCAGAGCTTATCTCATATGTATTATAAGAATAGCCACTGGTAATATTGAAAAGCTTGTCGTATTTCACCCTGTTGGTATGGTGTACAAACTCAAGCATGATATCAGCACCTAAAATTTGTCCCGTACGTGGATTGACAAAACTTGGCCCATATCCACCGAATGGAGGATTAGCAGAAGAAGTCCATCTCAACACATTATAGTTAATATCACCAGCATCCCAGGTAGCTGTATCAGGCTGCACTTTTACTGCCATTGCATTCTTAAAGCCTGCCTGCTCAAAAGCCTTGTTCCATGCCAATACTCCTTTTTTTATGGCATCTCTGAATTCGTAAGGCGTGGTATTCTCTATCCACCAGGTAATTGGTTCTACAGGTTCGGACAGGGTGGCATTCTTGTCTTTCTTTTCCAGATTCCATCTATGCACCAAATCCATATAAGGTACAGCTTCTTTGGTGGTCATATCTGTCACTTTAGTAGTAAAATAACCAACTCTGGGGTCGTCTATCCTCGCCTGATAATTATTTTCAGGTACTGCTATAAAACTATGCTGTACCTGAACACTGATGTATCTCGAGTCAGTAATGGCATCAGTATCAATTGGATTGGGTTTTTTATTGTCAAATGTATATTCTACAACTACATCTGAGTTTTCTTCATAGTTTCTGATGTCAACATATTTTGTTTTATCACTACTCAATCCACCAAGTTTAAAGGCTTTAGGATCTTTTGAAAATGCCGTCACATCAATAACACCCAGTACATCTTTCAAAAATAACGCATCTGCTTTTATCAGGTATTGCCCTTCTTCCGGGCTTCCAGCTTCTATTTTTCCGGAAAACATGATGGCATTAGATATATTGGCATCAGCCGCCCTGCTCAAAGGATTCTCAGGATCGAAATACAACGAGGTATTTTGACTGACAAATTCAATTTTATCATAATACTTCCGGATTTTAAATATCTGTGAACCACGGAAACTTCCTTTGTTCATACGCCCTTCTACTATCCCATTTTCGAAATAATAGAAATGAATGTATTCTTTATCGAACTGATCTTCTTTGATAAGTATCTTAAGACTCCCGGAAGTGGAGTCTCTATAAAAAGTAAACAAACCATCTATAGCTTCATGCTTTTTGATCGCATCCGCTACTTTTTTTGGTCCCTTATCTTCCTTTTTTTCTGTGGTAGTTTTTTCTGCCGCTTCATCTTTTTTCTTTTTCTTTTTTTGTGCCTCCACATCAGGTGTAGCTACAATCATGGCAACCAATACCAATCCAATAAGATATAAAACCTTGTTTTTCATCAATCTATAGGTTAAAGTGAAAATTATAGATGCGTAATTTAAAGTACTTGTTTGATCTGTCACATCACAAGAATTTAAGCGGTAATATTCATTGATAAGTAGCTCAATTGAAGAAAAATAAAGGTTAATAGCACAGGAAACAATAGATTATTCTCATTTCACAAACAACATACAAAGCTCACACATGACCACATGATATATTTCAAACTGCAATTGTCGTAATTCCATTTTGGTCATATTAGATTTGCATATCAATGGAAATAGCTAAAAAATACTGTCGCAGCTTAATCTCTTACCTTAGAAGAGAAACAGTAGAAGTGAAAATAGGAAATGTTCCTATGGGTGGAAGAAATCCCATTCGCATCCAATCGATGACTACTGTAGATACCATGGATACGAAAAATTCTGTGGCTCAGTCCATTCGGATGATTGAATCCGGATGTGAGTATGTAAGAATTACAGCACCGAGCATCAAAGAAGCTCAGAATCTGGAAAACATAAAAAAAGAGCTTCGACATAAAGGTTACCAAACTCCTTTGATAGCCGACATTCATTTCACACCAAATGCAGCGGAGCTGGCAGCCAAAATTGTGGAAAAAGTTCGGGTAAACCCAGGAAATTATGCTGATAAAAAGAAATTTGAAAACATCGAATATTCTGATGAATCTTATGCACAGGAACTAATAAGGATAAAGGAGAAGTTCACTCCTTTAGTGAAAATATGTAAAGAGCACGGTACTGCAATGAGAATTGGTACCAATCATGGTTCCCTTTCAGATCGGATAATGAGCAGGTTTGGAGACACTCCATTAGGAATGGTAGAGTCTGCTTTAGAGTTTTTAAGAATTTGTGAAGAACTGGAATACTACGACATAGTATTGTCTATGAAATCCAGCAATACCAGAGTAATGGTTCAGGCGTACAGACTGCTGGTTCAAAAACTGAAGGAAGAAGGTTTGAAACCATACCCCATTCACTTGGGTGTAACAGAAGCAGGGGATGGTGAAGATGGCCGTATAAAATCTGCTGTAGGGATTGGTACGCTACTCGAAGATGGCATAGGTGACACTGTTAGGGTGTCACTGACCGAAGAACCGGAATTTGAAGCTCCGGTAGCTCAGGCATTGGTTGATAGATATTTGACAAGAACAGTTTCAAAAGAGCAGGCCATTGTAGAAAAAAATCCGATAGACCCGTTTGCTTACCATAAAAGAGAAACACGTGAAATTCTAAATATTGGTGGTCAGAATGTACCACGTGTGGTTGCTGATCTAAGCCATTTAGAAAATATAGAAATTCAAGATTTGAAGAATATCGGGCACTTTTACTTGCCCGAACCAGACAAATGGAGGATGAATGATACCGGGGCAGATTTTGTCTTTACCGGAAATCACCCTGTTTCTTTCATGTTGCCAAATGGCCTGAAAGAAATTGTAAATTATATCTACTGGGGTGAAAATCAGAATAAGCAGAACATATATCCATTATTAAGTACAAAAGAGTTTAATGAAAATATTCCATTGCATCCTGAGTTAAATTTTGTTGCAATAGATACAAATGATATCTCTTTTATTAATAAGATAAAAAAAGATCAAAACATAGTGTTACTTTTAAGTACCACCGAAGATCATGCTATGGCCTCACTTCGATATCTTATATTCGAATTGATACGAAGCGAAGTGAATCTACCTGTAATTATCCGCAGAAACTATGCCGGATTAACTGAAGAGCAATTTCAATTATATGCCGCTACAGATATAGGAGGGCTGTTAATTGATGGCTTGGGAGATGGTGCAATGCTAAACTTAATGGCCGAAGGAAAATGTCAAACCAAATTATCCAATAGCACTGCATTTGGAATTTTGCAGGCAGCAAGAACTCGAATGACCAAAACGGAATACATTTCCTGTCCTTCTTGTGGCCGTACTTTGTTCGACTTGCAAGAAACTACCGCAATGATCAGAAAACGAACCGATCATTTAAAAGGGGTGAAAATAGGCATTATGGGCTGTATTGTAAATGGCCCTGGAGAGATGGCCGATGCTGATTATGGCTATGTAGGATCGGGCAAAGGAAAAATCACATTATACAAAGGTCAGGAAGTCATTAAAAGATCCGTACCTTCCGCTCATGCTGTCGATGAGCTGATCGAAATAATAAAATCAGATGGAGCATGGGTTGAGCCGGAAGCCCAACCAGTGCTCACATGATGATCTTATTTCAACAATACTCCTAAGGTAAATCCAGCACTAAACGCCATGGGAAAGTCATTGTCTCCTGCTGAAAACCCATAAAAATATCCTTGATCGTCATCGTTGGAAAATCCATACCCCAAGCCAACATGCCAGTCCAGGGACATTATTTTACCCAGTACGACTTGCTTCCCATAATTGATGAGCAAAGCTGCTGCAGTAATTGATTTTGATGATCTGTCAAATTCTTCATGTCCAAATATAGATAGTGCAAGTTCAGGTCGGATATAAGACCCTCTCAGCAAATGCGTTCCAAATGTACCTTCAGTGGCATAAGCTGGTTTTAATTTGAATTTAGGGCCTACTTTAACGAATACTCCATTATCCCTGTAGGGTTCATCTATTTTTTTACCCAACCCAATAATTCCTATTTTAGCTTCTATACTGGTAAAGTTTTTCAGGTATCGCTCATAGCCAAAAGTAGTATTGCCGGTAAGTGGTGAAAAGAATTCGATTTTAATGACAGACTTCTTTGTGAGTGAGTCAGGTTCGAGGGTTACTGCCTGACCTAAAACAGAGAAACTCAGCAAGCTAAACAGAAAGAATATTGAGAAATTTTTCATGTGATTTATTGTTTGATATTGTAGTAATGATGTCAAGAAATAAACCACTGCCCCCTAAATTAAAAAAATTATATTTCACAGTTACTCATAGATGCGTTTGCATCAACAGCCTGGCCAATGAATAAAATCCATTAAAGCTTTTTCGTAACCAGGCTTTCCATTTAACTTAGTCAAAAAATGGTATGAAAAGCGACAAACCACAAAAAGACGAAAGCTCGATCAAAGAGTATTTTTCTATAGGGGAGGTTTTCACTTATTTCTTTAGAAAAAAAAGTGATAAAAAAGAGACCAACATCAACCTGAGAATGATGCACGGTGTAAATAAATTTTCGATTATTGCTTTTTTACTTGGAATGACTTTTTTCATTCTCAAAAAAGTATTTTTTCACTGATCTATGGATATCGAATCATATAGAAACTATTGTATTTCCAAGCCTTTTGTAACAGAGGAATTTCCATTTGATGTCAATACTCTGGTATTTAAAGTAATGGGAAAAATGTTTGCCCTTACAAACGTAGAAGCATTCGCAAGTGTCAACCTTAAGTGCGACCCTGAAATGGCTGTGGAACTGAGAGAAACTTACCCGGCTGTTATTCCCGGCTACCACATGAATAAAAAGCATTGGAATACTGTACTGATGGATGGTAGCCTGAGTGATGACCAAATCAAAGAATGGACTGATCTTTCATATCAGTTGGTTGTAGATAAACTGCCAAAAGCAGAAAGAGAAAAGATTAACCAATCTTAAAAAAATAGTCTTTTTTACCTTCGAAAAGGCGGTGTATTCCAATAATTTAAAACCCAAATCATTCCCTATTGTAGAAAATATTTTACATTTTTGGCAGTTAGTACTTTGTGTTATGATACTCTACCTAAATTTTCTTACGTGGCAGTGAGATATATAGTATATACTATAGCAATTGCCATTGGGCTTGTCGTATCTTCTTGTAAGGACAAGGTGATATGCCCTGCATTTCAAAGTACTTATATTTTGAATGACTCCATACGAATGGCTAAATACTCATTATTTGGAGAAGATTCATTACCAAAATTTCAGATAGCGTCAAGGAGAAACAAATATGGTATTAGTGAGAAATATCGTTTCTTTGATTTTTTCAGAAAAAACTATGACCTCAGAACTGCTCCGAAAAAGAATCAGCTGGGGCCACCAGCCAAAGATTCATTGTTTGTGCATCCCGGCGATACTTTAGATTTGATGGATGAAGGAGAATTCATCGCAAGCGATTTTGCGAATTCAGACTCATTGACAACAGATTCGTTGGCAATTGTACCAGACGTAGTAGCTTCTAACAATACCGAACCACAAGGACCAAAATATAAGTACCGTTACGATCAGAGAAATCCCTACAGTACTGAGCAGATTTACTACAACAAGTATTTTGGGGAAATGTTGGTAGATAAAAGACCTCCCCCAAAACCCGTGGAAGAAAAGGTAGAAGAAACGATCGTTGAAAGTGATACTACAGCTTCTTCAGGTAAAAAGCTGGTTCCCGGTTTTTTAAAGAAAAAGAAAAAATCAAAGGAAGAAGAAACCGAACCTGAAGGTGAACCAGTAGAAACAGAAGAAACCGAAGGACAATAATCCTGATCCCATAATTATATCAATCCTATTATAGGTTTTGTTGATCAAGCTTAATATTGGTTGTAATTTTCCACCTTTTAATTCTATTTCTCAATGCTTCAAAATGCACATCCATTAGCCGAACGATTGAGACCTTCCTCATTAGCAGAGATGGTAGGGCAAGAGCATTTAAAAGGAATATTGACACGAGCACTAAAATCTGGTGCTGTTCCTTCTTTGATTTTTTGGGGACCTCCCGGAGTTGGTAAAACAACTATTGCTAATATCATAGCCAATGAAGCCAAACTTCCATTTTATACACTAAGTGCTATCAGTGCTGGTGTAAAAGATGTGAGGGACGTGATCCAACGGGCAAAGATGGGGACTAAATCTATTTTGTTCATTGATGAAATACACAGGTTTAACAAGTCTCAACAAGATGCATTGTTAGGTGCTGTAGAAAAGGGTTACATCATACTTATAGGTGCTACTACCGAGAATCCAAGTTTTGAAGTCAATTCAGCACTCTTATCCAGATGTCAGGTTTATACTTTAAAACCGTTATCTGAGGAAAATCTTTTGGAACTCTTGAATATAGCATTAAAAAAGGATGCTGTGTTGTCAAAGAAGAAGGTGAAAATAGAGGAAACCGGTGCTTTGCTGAAACTCTCCGGTGGAGATGCAAGGAAATTCCTGAACCTCGTGGAGATGACGATTGAATCATCTTCGGATGTAAAAATAAAAATAACTGATGTTCAGGTGACAGAAGTGGCACAAAGAAAAACTGCCATCTACGACAAAAAAGGGGAAATGCACTATGATATCATTTCTGCCTTTATCAAGTCCATCAGAGGAAGTGATCCCAATGCCGCAGTATATTATCTGGCAAGAATGATAGAAGGTGGCGAAGATGTAAAATTTATTGCCAGAAGAATGTTGATACTAGCTTCAGAAGATATTGGTAATGCCAATCCCACGGCACTGGTTATAGCAAACAATGCCTTTCAGGCTGTCAACGTCATTGGCTATCCGGAAGCCCGGATCATATTGTCACAATGCGTTATATACCTTGCCTGTTCCGCCAAAAGCAATGCCAGTTATATGGCAATCAATAAGGCACAACATATTGTAAAAGAAACAGGTGACCTGCCTGTACCCCTTGAACTAAGAAACTCCCCCACAAAACTGATGAAGGATATGGGCTATGGCAAAGGATATCAATATGCACACGACCATGCAGGAAATTTTGTAGCTGCAGAATTTTTACCAAAGGAAATCAAAGGGACAAAACTCTATGAGCCGGGTAAAAATCCCAGGGAAGAAGATATGAGAAATAAGCTTAGAAGTCAATGGAAGGATAAGTATGGATATTGACCAACTCTGATATTCTATCCAATTGTTAACAAAAGTAGAACCTTTATCAGTTGGACTGAAAAAGGTTCGTTAAGTTAACAACAAGCACGTTCTCCCTTATAAGTCAAACTGGGTTTGCATACCGTTGGCTTCACAAATAGTTGAACATTAATGGTTCCATCATGTTCTTCTACATTTCTGATACTAAAATGAGAAGTACGAATAGTAGAATCACCATATTCAAAAAATATTTCTGCGTCAGATTTGATAGGAGATTTCGAATGCACTTTTTCGAAAATTGACAATGCCTTTTGAGATGTCCATGGCTTTCTTATTTTTTCATTCGGGTTAATCAGAAGTTGAACAATGGTCTGATTATAGGTATCAGGGTTTCCACCACAATCAACAGAATTAACAGTCGCATTTTTGATTTCTGTGATGTGATACGTAGGCAATATAAATTTACCTTTCTCTATTTCAAATTGTAACCTCGATGTGGAATGATTTTCTAATAGTGTGGTGAATTCTTGTGTTTTCATAACAGCTTGTTTTAATTTAAATATTTGATTATTGTAGGTTACCAGTGGTATTGAATTTCAATCAATACTACCATTAATCGTAATATTACGATTAATGGTTTCACTATGTGTGCTTTTTTATAAAAAACTTCTCAGTATCTAACAAGGAATGAACATAAAATCACCAATAACAAAATTCATTCTAAGAATATTCCAACTTGGATTTCAACAAAAGATAAATAAGGCTGGTATCTACTCTTTTAGCATGCATAAAATAGAATGATCTTATTTTTAAGTCTATATTAGTGTTGTAAATAGAAAAATGACAGCAAAATTTCATACATACTCTTTTTCAGCATTCCTGCTGTTGTTTTGTAGCTATGACGGTTGGTCTGATGATCGGAGAACAGGCTTTGATCCAAATCTTTCTTTGAATCAAATGATTATGGATCAGTGGACCAATAAAAACGGACTACTGTCCAGCAACCTTACTTCAGTATATCAATCTCAAAATGGCTTTATTTGGGTCACAGGCCACAATGGTTTACAGAGATTTGATGGCGTTAATTTCGAATCATATACAGTACTTAATATCCCTTTTTTAAATTCCAATTCCTTTTATCGCATTTTCGAGTTTGAAAAGGATTCCCTCTGGTTTACCACTGAGCGTAGTGGCATTGTAGGTATGCACAACAATGTTGCATTTTCATTTAATGGTAATAACATTATTCCGAAAGCTATTATCACAATGTTTCGTTCAGACAAAGATGAATTGTGGATTGGAACTAAAAATAGTGGTTTGTATTATAAAAAGGGAAAAGGCGATCCTCAAAAGGTCTCCGAAATTCCCGAGATCACAATAAACAATATCATATCTGATTCGCAGGGTAACATATGGGTAGCGACTGACGGAAAAGGGCTGTATAAGATTTCCTCTCAGCAGACAATAATAGAATATAACAAAGAATCAGGTTTGATTAGTAATGTTGTCAATCACCTTCAAATTGACAACAATGACAACATTTATGTGGCTACTCTAGATGGGGTCAATATTATTGAGCACAATAAAATACTAAAAATTGATGCTTTTGATGGATTAGATGTTAATCAGATTAAAATAGATGACTATGGCACCATTTGGCTGGCAACTGAAGAGGGAGTAGCAAGGTGGAATGCCAAATCTAAAATTTTTGAATTGTTTTCAGAGGATGACGGACTTCCTGCCAGACAAGTATCAGGATTGACTTTTGATAAAGAAGGTAGTCTGTGGGTAAGTACCAAAAAAGCCGGATTGGTAAGATTCCGAATCGGTAAGATTACTACGATTTCCACATTGGATGGCCTTACTTCTGACAAAATCAATATTATAGGAAAAAATGACGGCACATTATATATTGGAACTGATAATGGTGAAATCAACTTATTGAACAGCGGAAATATCACTCAATTGAATTATGACATTGATATGGAAGGCAAAGGAATAAGAGATTTTTTATTTGATTCTAAAAAGAGACAATGGGTAGTAAACTACAGTGGTGTTTTAAAAATTGAAAATGGTGTCAAGAAAAAATATGATATTGATAATGGTCTTCCTTCCAGTGAAGTCAGAAGAATTTTTCAAGACTCCAAAGAACGAATTTGGATCGGAACAAGAACCGGAGGATTGGTTGATTTTGATGAAAAATCGGGAAGTACCATATATGACAAGTCCAATGGACTGAGCTCAAACTATATTCTTTCAATTGAAGAGGATTTGAAAGGAAATATTGTGATAGGGACAAATGCCGGAGGTTTAAGTACAATAGATGAAAAAGATTCTGTTTCTACTTTTCATTTTCAAAATGATGATTCCGGTATTCTAATCTTCAACACCCACATAGATGAAAATAATGGTTATTTACTATGCACCAACATAGGGTTGTATTATTTCATTGACGGGGAGTTTACTAACATCCAAATAGGTTCAGATGCTAACCCAAAAACATTTTTTGACCTGATTGATGACACGATTGGAGGATACTGGTTAACCTCAAATTTTGGAATTCTGAGAATAGAAAAATCAGACATAGAAAAACAACTCAACGGAGAACTCTCTTTCATCAAATATGACTTGTACGACAACAATGAAGGCATGCTGAACAATGAATGTACAGGGGCTACCCGTTCATTTTTGGATACGGAAACCGGAAAGATATATATTCCTACTTTTCAGGGAGTTGCTGTAGTTGACCCTTCAATTAACCTTACAAATGAGACAATCCCCGAGGTATATATTACCTCACTAAAAGTGGATGATAATCCTCTAAATGTAAATAACAGTCCGCTTAAAATAGCACCAGGAGCACTTAGATATACGTTCGATTTCACAGCTCTGAGCTACCTTTCACCAGCTAAAGTAACTTTCAAATACAAATTAGAGGGGTTTGACAAAGACTGGATTGGACCTGTACACAACAGATCAGTAGAATATACCAACTTACCCTATGGCAACTACACCTTCAAAGTAAGAGGAACCAATAGCAGCGGTATATGGAATGAACAGGGAGCAAATTTATCATTTTTTGTAACTCCATTTTTTTATAAAACAGTATGGTTTTATCTCATTTGCGCACTGTTTATTACACTTATTCTGGGATTGATATACAAATGGAGAATCAGGGATATTACAGCCAGAAATCAGGCTCTGGCAAAAATCAATACTGAATTAGACCGATTTGTCTATAGTACTTCTCATGATTTGAGAGCCCCATTGGCCTCTACCATAAGTCTGATAAATATTGCCCGAATGGAATCATCTTCGGAAGTAAAAAATGAGTATATCGATTTGATAGAGGGGTGTATGAACAAAATGGATCACTTTATTAGCGACATCATCGACTTTTCAAGAAATAAGAATGCAGAAGTCAAATCTGTCATGTTTAATATTAAAGAACTTGCCTCTGAAATATTTGCTAATCTGAAATATTTAGATCACGCAGCTACTTTGAAATCAGAAATTGAAGTAATAGGAGACAATATTATTTCAGGCGACATGTTAAGAATCAAAATGATCTTAAGCAATCTCATCACCAATGCCATACTCTATTCCAATGATAAAAATCCATATGTGAAGGTACTGATAGACACCAGCAAATCACCGATGGAAATCACAATAGAAGACAATGGTATTGGTATATCAGAAGTAGAAAAAAATAAAGTGTTTGAGATGTTTTACCGGGCAAATGATAAGAGTAAAGGATCGGGATTGGGGCTATACATAGTAAAAGAAACCGTAGACAAACTGGGAGGTAAAATTAAAATGAAGTCTAAATTGGGTGAAGGTACTACCTTCAGGATTTCACTTCCAAATCTTAACAAATAATACATTTTTCAAAATAAGTAACCAAAAGGTATAAATATGAATCACAGATACTTTCTGATTGGACTGATAATGTTGGTGTTTTTTGTAATATCTTATATTACAAATATTCTGGGAACAATTATTCCCGATGTGATTTCAGGGTTTAATATAAGTGGAACATTGGCCGGTTTTCTTGCCTTTTCATTTTTTATAGCTTATGGTGTCATGTCTATTCCATCAGGTTTCTTATTAGAAAAATATCATGAACGTCCCATTTTGGTAGGTTCTTTCCTTTTGGTATTCATTGGCTCCTCCATTTTTGCACTATTCCCAAATTACATAGCAGCTAGTTTGTCTCTTTTTATTATTGGATCGGGTATGGCAGCATTACAGGTAGCAGTCAATCCATTGCTTAGGGTATCAGCTGGAGAAGAACATTTTGCTTTTTACTCTGTACTCGTTCAATTGGTCTTCGGCTTTGCATCTTATCTTAGTCCCTATACCTATACTTATCTGGTAAAATCCATAAAAGAGGTTTCTACAGACAAAGGCTTTTTCATCGAGTTTTTATCCAATAATGTACCTGCAAATTTGCCTTGGGTTTCTCTCTACTGGCTCTTTGCTGTTATAGCATTGGCAATGGTAGTGATTGTTTATTTTTCCAAATATCCCGAAGTAGAACTTCAGGAAGACGAGAAAGCCGGGAGAAAAGAAACCTATAAATTGCTACTCAAAGATAAATACGTCATACTATATTTCTTTGGCATATTTTCTTACGTAGGTTCAGAACAGGGAGTAGCCAACTGGGTTTCTCAATTTTTGTATCAATACCATGGTATGGATCCCCTACAGGAAGGAGCACAGGCAGTTTCTCTTTTTTGGGGCTTGCTGACAGCAGGTTGCTTGCTTGGGCTGATTCTATTGAAAATAATGGATAGTAGAAAAGTATTAATTCTGTTTTCAGGTGCAGCTATAGTCACGCTCACTTTTGCTCTGTTTGGCAATGCTGATATCGCCTTGTTTGCTTTTCCACTCATGGGGTTCTTCCTGTCGGTAATGTGGGGAGTGATCTTCTCTCTTGCATTAAACTCCATAAAAATGCACCATGGTTCATTTTCCGGTATTTTAGTTACAGGTATAGTCGGAGGAGCTTTCGTACCATTAATCATCGGAGGTATCAGCGACTTCTTTTCACTTAAAGTAGGCATGATGGTTCTTTATCTGACAGTAGGCTATATTTTTGCCATCGGTTTTTGGGCCAACCCTTTGGTGAAAAATAAAACCATCTCATCTGGAAAAGAATAAACAGTCAAATTATCATGATCATTGTTGGAAACGCCGTTTTGTCTGATGACATCAAAGAAAAACAATTTGTTTGTGATCTGGACAAATGTAAAGGTGCGTGCTGTGTAGAAGGTGACCTGGGAGCTCCTTTGGAGGAAAGCGAGTTAGCCTTGGTAAATGACAGTCTGAAAGCAGTCAAACCCTATCTTTCGGCTGAAGGGTTAGCAGCAATTGAAAAAAATGGAGCTTATCTGCTGGATGAAGAAGGAGACTACTCCACCACTACTATAGGTGGCAAGGAATGTGCTTTCGCCGTTTACGATCAAAGTGGTATGTTGCAATGCGCCATCGAACAAGCCCATAACGACGGAAAAACTGATTTCAAAAAACCAATATCCTGCCATCTTTATCCCATTCGTATTACAAAATACGACCATTACGATGCATTAAACTACGATCGGTGGGACATTTGTGCAGCAGCTTGTACTCTTGGGGAAAAGCTAAAAGTTGCCGTATATAAATTCCTCAAAGAGCCTCTCATCCGAAAATACGGTAAAGACTGGTACCAACAACTGGAAGATCAAATTTCAGAAAAAAGCTAACACTATTTATTATTGACCAGGTTTTCTCCAAACCCGGACAAACAGTTTTTTTATATTGCTCAACCTATTGCTTGTGGTTTCGCTTTTTTACAATAGAAAGAGAACAGGTCAAAAATAGCACTTCTCTTGCTCTATCCCCATACTCCAATTAGTTGACAACAATCGTCATTATTTCTGGTGAACTTCATCATACACTTTTGGTGATGCAAATCAAACCCGAAGTTGATATCCATCATAACTCCCTTATGATCCCCAATCTAATTTTACACTCGTAAAAACAACAAACAAATAAGTCATGAGATGTATAATATTTGGAATAATCGCTTTTTTCTATTCTTCATTTTTATTTGGTCAAGCCAATCATAAAATTGATTTAAAAACCAGTAATATCACTATAAAAGGTACCTCTTCCTTACATGACTGGGAGTCAGAAGCAACGGATTTTCAGGGAAGTGGATTATTTACCATAGAAGGAAATCAAATCACAAATGCGGAAGATATTCTAATCAAAGTGATGGTGAAATCCATAGAAAGTGGCAAATCTATAATGGACGGAAAAACAATGGATGCCTTAAAAGAATCAAAATATCCAGTGATAAAATTCAGCTCTACAGAAACCAGTATTAAGGACAATCAAATAATCTGCAAAGGAAAAATGGAAATGGCAGGAGCATCAAAAATGATAACAGCTAATGTCGGTTACAAAGTGGTGCAGGGAGTTCCTGAGTTTACCGGTTCGATGAAAATAGTTATGAGTGAATATGGCATAGAACCACCGGTAGCAATGTTTGGTACTTTGAAAACCGGAGATGAAGTAACCATAGATTTTGAATTGAAATTTGTGTCAAATAAGTAATAACCTAAATTAATAATAAGATGAAAAGTGTATTAAATAGTTTTAAAATTATCATTTCTGCTTTAGCAGTTCTATTGACAGGAATGGTGTATGCTCAACAGCCTGAAATCGCAAATTACAGGTACAATGACCAAAGAGGAGTAAATGTATTTGAAGCTCCAAAGTCCGATGTAGAATTTGATCAGCTCAGGGTACGGTTTGGTGGAGATTTTGCCCTTCAGTTTCAGGGATTGCATCAGTCAAATGACGGTGTAGGAGATGATCTGGTTGACCTTCAGAGAAATTTCACTTTGCCTTCTGCCAATCTGAATTTTGACGTACAATTAGCTCAAGGTGTTAGAATGTTTCTAAGAACCTATCTTTCTTCAAGGCACCATACTGAAGCCTATGTGAAAGGCGGGTATTTACAAATGGATAATTTAGACTTTATCAAAGAAGGTTTCTTAAGTGGTTTGATGGAAAAAACAACTATAAAGGCAGGGATGGACGAAATCAACTATGGTGATGCTCATTTCCGCAGGTCAGACAATGCCAATACCATTTACAATCCTTTTGTCGGCAACTATATTATGGATGCATTTACTACTGAACCTTTCATGGAGGTACTGGTAAGAAACAACGGGTTAATTGCACTGCTTGGTGTATCTAATGGCAGGCTAAATCAAAGTCCACTCCCAGGGGATAATGGTTTTGTACTCTATGGAAAACTTGGCTATGACAATTATGCTACTGATGAGGTAAGGTTCAGAATTACAGGATCATTTTACAATAGCTCTTCTAAAAGTACCAGAGACTACTTGTATGGTGGTGACAGAGCAGGGGCAAGATATTACAATGTACTGGAAGGTGTGAACGATTCTAGCCCAAGTGATTTCTTGCCAAGGTTTAACCCGGGCTTTTCTAGTCAGACAGCATTTCAAATCAATCCTTTTGTAAAAGCAAGTGGGTTTGAATTCTTCGGTATTTTTGAAAAAACCGCTAATGGAAACAGTGATATAGGTGGGTCATTTACCCAGCTGGGTGCTGAAGCATTGTATCGATTTGGCACTGACGAAAGAGCATATATCGGCGGCAGGTTCAACACCGTAAGCGGTAAAAGTACGGACACTGCTACAGACAGCAAAACAACTCGCATCAACATAGGTGGCGGTTGGTTTATGACCAAAAATGTGCTCACCAAACTGGAGTACGTCAAACAAACTTATACTGACGATGGATGGGATGGAAGTAAATTCCAAGGAGCTGAGTTCAATGGCATTATGCTGGAGGCAGCCATTTCATTCTAAGAGATTACATACCATCTATCCTAAAAAGGATGAAACCATAGGCTTCATCCTTTTTTTATATTCATGTCATTCGTTTTTCGAATCCTATTCCAAAATACCATTTCCAATCAGCCAAAATATTCTTAAGTCCACTCCTCCAAATTGACAACTCACCGATTTTCAGTTTTCGGCAATCCACTCCTTGCGTAACCTTGTATTGTAATTATTATCAAAATCAAAAAATTACAATTATGAACACAACATTAGTAAAAAGAGGATTAATAGCAGGATTGCTTTTGATCTCCACCCTGTCCTTCGCTGAAAGAAAAAAAGAGACAGTGAGTAGCCCTTACTTAAATGTAAAAGTAACACCACTTGAAAATAAGTGGGTATCCATGAAGTTCCAGAAATTACGAGAAGAAAAAGTTAAAATAGCAATATACGACCAATATGGAACGAAACTTCACGAAGAGAAGGTATTGAACAAGACCAGCGTATTGAAAAAATTTGATATGACTGCCGTTCCTGCCGGAATGTATTCTTTTGAAGTGTCCAATGACATCTATCTGATGAAAAGAACTGTTGAGGTGAAATAATCCCTCAAACAATTTCGGTTGACCACAATCCATTAAGGCAAATCTTTTTCTAAATGAATTAACTCCAAAATAGGTTGGCCGATATTGTTCAAGCAAGAACTGATTATTTGTATAGTTAAATAGTGTGGTCCCGACTTGATGTCGGGACTTTTTTTATCCCCTAATCCTGTCAAGCGATTCTATCATCGATTTCTAGCTTAATGAGTGTAAAGTTTTCACGTAGAAACCTAATAAACGTGAATACTTCGTTAACCTCAAATAGCTTCTGTAAGCCAAAAACATGGTGAGTACCGTCTGTAAATTCTGCTCTCATAATCCAAATTGGATAAGTAGCCTGAAAAATTGCCACTCCTCCAATCGCAATAAGAAATCCACCCATCAATAAGAAGTAGCTAAATGTTTTGTAAGCACTAAAAGAATCTCCTTCAAAATTTGTGGTTAATATTACTTCTAAAAAACCCGAAGTAATTAAGATCACATAAAGAGAAATAGAAATCAAAATTAGTCCGAATACAAAAACTAACAATGGTCGCTTAACCCTGATTCCTTTCATTATAGATATTTTAGATATGTCTCGGAAGTTAATTTTTTGATAAGGGTATCTACTGCGAAGGAGGTGCAGCTCATCTCCAATAAACCGGAAGTGTTCTGTCTCAAATTGATTAGTATTCATCTTACTGGATTTATAGCTATCTGATCCAGATAAAGCTAATGTTTTTTTTGTAAATCTAGGTTTACTAAGATTCGTAACTTTTGCAAAAAAGTACTGCTATATCATTTTTCACCCAAAAACGTCGGAAAGAAAATATCCTTTACAATAGCAAAAGGCAGTTTGTCATCTTGTGAGTTGTAAGCCCCACCAGTAAACACAGCCACCATATCCGATTCAGGAAAAACCATTATATACTGCCCTCCATTGCCAGTAGCAGCATAAGCTTTAATCGTTTTATCGTTAACCTTAAATGGAATAATCCACCATAGGTAGCCATAGTCCATTCCAGTAATTTTTGTTCTGGACGTAGTAGATTGCCTCAACCATTCATCAGGTACAATTTGTTCCTCATTCCAAGTTCCATTATTCAACAGTAGCTGACCAATTTTAGCCATATCACGAGCAGTCATATACAGCCTCTTGCCTGAAGGCATCACGACTTTATTGGAGGTGTGTCCCCAATTCACAGTGGTAATCCCCAATGGAATGAATAAATATTGTTTAGCAAATTCGTCGATGGTCATTCCAGAAGTTCGGCTTATGATTTCTGCAGTCATCACAGCACACATGGTACAATAATTTGAAACCGCTCCGGGTTCGTTGACCAATGGCAAATCCATAAAATATTGCAGCCAGTCGTCTTTCTTATATATTTTATCTTCCTGTCCTTTTGATTTCTTGTCCCAATCATTGCAATCAAGTCCAGTGGACATTGTCAGCAAGTGTTTGATTGTGATGGACTTTTTTCTATCGTCTAGGTTTTTATTTGGTCCAGGCTTCTCAATATATTTTGATATGGGATCATCCACACTTCCAACAAATCCTTTGTCAATAGCTATTCCCATTAATATGGAAATAATACTTTTGGTAACAGACCGAAGATCATGTGACACTTCGACCGAATTTCCACCAAAATACTCTTCAATGATGATTTTACCATGCTTCACCAACAAAACACTGTGAACCTTATGCTCTTCAATTTGCAGTTTGTTAAACAATGCATAAATCAATGTAGAGTCAACCTCCAATGATTGAAGGCTACCAGTTTCCCACCCATCCTGAAGCTGCGTGGGTTGGGAATACTGATATGCCTGCTGTCCATAAGTAAGCGTACTTATCAGCACAATAAAAATTGTTATAATGGCTTTACCGTTCATTCAGTCATTCCTTATAATTTCAAATTGACCGGGAGATACTTTGATCGGGTGTGGAAACCCTTTGCCCAATACTTTCATGGCATCTGCATTCAGTCCTTCCTCGTTTTCAAAGCCACTGTTCACCACTGCCTGAAAAGCATCATAGGATTCCCAAACAACGATGTTTACAAAATTGAATTTGTTTTCACTGTTGATAGAGCGGTAAAAAGTAGAACTGACAAACCCTGTTTTGGTTTTAAAATATTCTATATATACATCCCTGATTTTTATAGCATCATCCTCATACCCTTCTGGCACTTCTATAGAATTGATTACACTTATTTGTTTCATTTTTTTATAACAGGTCAACGACCAACTATCACCCGTAAGCTCGACTTATCAAATATCTATAAAAGTAGCCAGTTCAAATATCCTTTGCAAATAGCTCGGTAAGCTTATGGATGATAGTGTTTGTTGGCGGTAGTCACTTTCTCCCGGCACATGGCCCTGCGCAGAATGCTGTCTTTGCGTTATGAGAATAATCCCGATAAAATCCAGTCCATTTTTCTATCGTCAACGAGTCAGCTGCAAATCCTCCACTCATTCCGTCTTTACAGTTCACTTCACATTCGATTTGAGTAAGTTGACCATCTGGATCAAAACGCATACTTTCATAGGTTAAAGTAATGCCTAGTTCATTCAATGTGCTTTTCATGTTCACCAGACTATCGAAAGTTAAAACGTTTGAAAAAACAGCATCTATTCGCTTGGTTGAACCGTCTCGGTCAAAAGCAATAGATAGTCCATGTTTGAGTTCTTTAGGATGGATGGAGAGTTCAGATACAAATTGAAATGCTCCCATGAGAAGCGCAATGGCAATTAGCCCTAGAATTGAAATCTTTTTCATTTTTTGTGTTTTTAAATTGAACAAATCTTTAATGTGCCAAAAAATGGAATGGTTGTTCGGATGTTCAGTTGCGCTAAAAAAATCAAAGTCAAGAATCCCAGAAATTGACCTTATGGTATGCGTTCTCGGCTGAACTTGTCCAGATTCAATTCTCTGAATTGTTCGTGCCGTAACATTACATTTTATAGCCAACTCTTCCTGAGTTAATCCTTTAGCTTTTCTTTCCTCAATCAACTTCGTTTTAAAATCCATTTCCTATTTAAATGACATGACAATGAAAAAGCACAATCGAGCCTACAGCAAGGACAAATCAGGAATTTTACCCGACATTCACCCGACATTTAAAATTAGAAGATTTTTTGCGTTGCGCCTATTACCACCAACAACAATTGAGTATAACACACTGTGCGTTGTGCCCACCTTCCAAAATAAGTGAATATTTCCTTTTATTTACCATACACTATTGAGAAATAATGCTTAGTCATAAGCTTCCTATATTATTTTTCATCATCTTAAATAGAATCTCTAGTTAAGCCAGCAACTAATGATTGTATCTTTTTCATTCGTCGGATTCTTGTAGTCACTCACCGAATTTTGTTTCATTCACAGCCGGAACAGCGTATAATTGTTTGAGATTAACCAATACAGAAAAGGAGAACATGATACGGATGGATTTAAAAAAGCTTCAGGATGACCTTTATCAGGTCGAATACCATGATGAGAAGGGCTTGATCCTGTTTGAAGAAACCTTGACAAAATCAGAGGTGGATATGAGGTCAAAAATGACCAACCTCCCGGAAGAAAAGTTTTTGAAGGCTTTGGTTAATCATCCGGCAGAGATACATAAGGTGTTAGAATAGATAGTTTGTACATTTGAATAGTTTGTGGGGTTCTGATCGTAACGGTCAGAACCTTTCTTTGTCCTCATAGAAAAGAGTTTCAATCTTTATCAAAATGAACACCATGCAGCATCAACCCCGATGACGGAGCGACACCATTCATCAGTTCGCTGGTCGATCCTGTCAATGATTCCCTGATCTCTTCCAACGAAAGTTCTCCTTTGCCCAGTCTGAATAAGGTCTCCATCATGATCCTGATTTGGTGGCGCATAAACCCACTCCCTTTTACCCGGTAAATGAAACTTTCTGAAGGAAAAAAACTAGCAGTATATAGGTCGTTTGGTACAATTTCACTGACAAGAATACTCCTGTTATACTTTGTGAATTCGGTAGGCTTGTAACAGTATCGCCTGAAATCATGCGTTCCCTCAAATATTTTAGCACCTTCTTTCATTAGATTGATATTCAGATTGTCTGAAACATAAGTCATAAATGGAGCACAAAACGGATGATTTTTTTGACCGAATGAAAACAGATACAGGTATTCTTTTTCCTTGGCATGCTGGATGATATTGAACTTCTGATCAACTTCCTGTATAGACAGTGCCCTGATGTCCGGTGGCAGGTTGATATTCAAATCCTCCAGCATCCGGTCAGCATCGATTGGCTCACGCAAAAACAATTCAAAGGCAGATTGATTGGCCGATACCATGGCATCCGTGCGACTGGCACTCAGAGTTTTGAATGTATTGTACCCCAAAACATAATTCACAGTCTTTTCTACCATTCCTTGCACAGTCTTCAGCTCTGGTTGCTTCTGCCAACCGTGATAGCGAAATCCGAGGTATTGAAATTCAATAAGGTAGTAGTAGTTTTTCAAAGGAGAAATTTAATCCTCTACAAAATTATAGCATGGAGCCCTACTATAAGAACATTTTGGCTTCTACTTGTGTTCGAATATTCAGACCTGTCAGGTTTATACTCGAAAACCCAGACATTGATGGTAATTTCTATATCCCTTTGGAATGAAACCTGACAGGTCTATGATAGTCTTGTTTTTATGAGACCTCTGCCTCCGCAGAGGTGACGACTCTCCCTCAGTATTCGTCATGCCTGCGAAGGCAGGCATTCCATAAAGCAGACCTGCAAGGTTTATACCCGAAAATCCAGATGTTGACTGTAGTTTTCCTGTACTGTTTGGCTTGAAACCTGGCAGGTCTAAGACAACCCCAATCATCGAATCATTTCATTGCACAATATGCCTATCTTTGAAATAAGAATTATCTTAGGAATTTACGTGTTTAATTCTCAAGGGTAACAGACATGATTTTTAATGAGTAAAACAAAGGTTTGGTGGATTGCAATGGTCATTGGCTGTGTCATAGCATGTCCGTTTTTTCAGCTTTACGCTCAGGAAACCAACCTGCATTGCAAATGGGTCAATACAAATTCCAAAATCCTAATTCTGGATTCCTTACTCGTGTCACCGGAAACCATTGAATTTCAACAGCAGAATGTAGCGTATGCATTTGATATAAACACTTCAGCTTTGCAGTTCACATCCGAGGATTTACCCGATTCATTGTTTGTCTGCTATAGGACTTATCCTGATTATTTCTCAAAAGTATATCAACACCGTACCTATGCCGAATATGATTCTCTCGCTCCATTCAAACAGGCAAAAAGCAATGAAAGATCCTACATGCAAAAGGAAGAACTCTTTTCTACCGAAGGGATCTATAAATCCGGGAGCCTGAGTCGTGGAGTATCATTTGGAAATTCCAGAAGTTTGGGTGTCACCTCTTCCCTTAATTTCCAAATGGAAGGAAAACTCACCGATAATCTCAACATCAGAGCAAATATTACAGACCAAAATATTCCATTTCAACCAGAAGGAAATACCCAGCAGTTACGCGAATTTGACAATGTGTCCATCGAGGTGTACAATGAGACCATTTCATTGAGAGCTGGTGATATTGTGTTGAAAAATGATGCTGATTCCTATTTTCTGAAATACTATAAAAACGTACAGGGCGGACAAATCAACCTAAATTATGCAGTTGGAAAAAGTGGTATGGGTAAATCCTCCGCAACAGTTTCGGCTGCCAAAGGACAATTTGCTGACATTACCATTACTGTACAAGAAGGCGTGCAAGGCCCATATAAACTTCGTGGGCCAAATGGCGAGCAATTTGTCATAGTCCTTGCCAACTCTGAAAATATATATTTGGACGGTCAGCGTCTCGAACGGGGCTACAATCAGGATTATGTAATCGACTACAACCTCGGAGAAATTACTTTCAACCCATCGGTTTTGATTACCCGATTCTCAAGAATCCGAGCCACTTACGAGTATTCCGATCAAAACTACAGCCGATCCATAATCAGTACAAATCATAGCTTCCAGTTTGGAAAAACAGCTTTCACTTTCAATCATTACCAGGAAAAAGACAGTAAAAATAATCCTCTAGCTTTTGAGTTGGCCGATGAAGACAAACTGGCGATGAGTCTTGCCGGAGAAGAAAATCTTCCCATAGAAATAGCGGGTGAATCTGAGACAGAATTCAATGAGAACACCATTCTATATAAAAAATCAGATACCGTAAATCTTGACGGTACCGGACAATCCATATTTGTGTTTTCAAGAGACTCCAGCCAAATGTTGTATCGTGTTACCTTCTCCAATGTGGGTTTTGGAAAAGGCGACTACAACCTACTGTCCAATACTGTGAATGGCCGTGTTTTCGAGTGGGTTTCCCCTGAGAATGGTGAATCTCAAGGCAACTATGCTGCCGTATTGTTTGTGCCTGCCCCCAACAAAAAACAAATGACAACAATTGGAGCAGAGGTAGCACTTTCTCCTTACAGCAAAGTGTATTCTGAGCTGGCCATTTCCAATCATGACCTCAATTTATTTTCTGATATAGGAAATGAAGATAATTCTGGCATGGCGATTAAATCTGGCTTTGAGGTCAATAAAAAACCAATAAACTTTCTGAATGACTACAAATTATCTTCTTCCATTGATTTCGAACATGATGGTAAAAACTTCAATGCCATTGATCGGTTTCGCTACATTGAATACGATCGGGATTGGAGTTTTGATCCCAAAGAGGAAAGTACCAATTCGGCGGATAACATATTCAATTTTAGTTCTACGATAGAAAAGAATAGGGAGAATAAGCTGGCATACAGGATTTCCAGAAGAAATCGAGGAGATTACATCAATGGCTTACAACAGCAGGTCACATTAAACAAAAGGCTGAACCATCTGCAAGTATCATCAGGAGGATCTTTATTGAACAATAAAAAGTTGCTCAATCAATCAAACTGGAAAAAGGCACATGGAGAAATCGCACTAAACAAATATTTTATTGTTCCGGGCTACCGCTATGAACTGGATCAAAATGAATTGAAAAGGACAGAAACAGATTCGGTAATCAGTTCAGCAATGAATTATATATCTCATCAGTTTTACCTGCAAAATAATGACACCCTGAAATCTAAATTCAGGGTAGAATACATTCAACGAAAAGACCATCAGCCGGTAAGTGGAATTATGGATGATTTCACCTCCACCAATACAACCAGAGCTAATTTCAATTCAGATATCGGAAAGTCGAATCACCTGGATCTGACTTTTACCTATCGAACCTTGAAATACCTTGGAAGTTTTGCCGACAATCCCAACGAAGAAACAGTATTAGGAAAAATCAACTGGAATGGTGCATTTTTAGACAATCACGTGAGAAGTGAAATGTCTTATGCCACTTCGAGTAGCAGAGAAATATTAAGGGAATTTATATTTGTTCCGGTGGTGTCGGGAGAAGGCACACACACCTGGAGAGACCTGAACGAAGATGGTATCCAGGACGTATATGAGTTTTTTGAGTCAATCAATTTTGACGAACGAAACTACATCAAACTGTATGTTCCTACAGATAATTTTATTTCCGCTTTCAACAACTTGTTTAACCTGAACCTGAGTGCCACTATGCCTAAGAAATGGAAAAATGCTGGAGGAATCAGAGAGATTATTAGCAGGTTTTCCAGCAGATCATCAATTAATATCAATAAAAAAAATACAGACAATTCATTGAACAGCAGGTTCAATCCCTTCCAGTTAAACACCGAAGACGAAGATCTCATTTTTGTAAAAGATGCGATCAGAAACACCCTTTTTTACAACAGATCAAACCCGGGATTTGGATTCGATCTGGGATATTTTGCTGCGCATTCCAAGCAACTTATCTCCAGCGGCATAGACTCCCGTAATCAACATGAATGGACGATCAATGGACGCAAGCAAATCACAAGTGAATTAAGTGTTCTGGTTAGTGGGTTAAAGGGTGAAAAAGAAAACCTGTCAGACTTTTTTCAGGGAAAAAATTATGTCATATCTATCCATACGGTAGCACCGCAATTGGTTTGGCAGCCTACTTCTAAGTTCAGGGTGACCGGAAAAACCGAATACAAAAGGAAAGAAAACATCAATTCTGAAGTGCAACAGGAATTTTCCAAAATCACTTCGCTACTGATGGCTGTCAGGTGGAACAAAGCCCTGAAAAGTACAATGGATGGATCTTTTAAATTCACAAGCATAGATTTTTCAGGAGAAGAGAACAGTCCCGCAGGTTATGAGTTGCTTGAAGCACTTCGACCCGGCAGTAATTTTATCTGGAATTTTAGTTACCGTCAAAAACTATCCAATGGGCTACAAGTGTCTCTAAGCTATGACGGACGAAAATCTATAGAACAACGGGTAATTCATCAGGGTAGAATGCAGGTCACTGCGCTGTTTTAATATGAAGATTGTACAACTTTAATAAGAATAATTTTTCTTTGTCTGATCCGTTGAAAGATAATAGAAATGTTAATTTTGTTACCATCAACGTAGTTTTTACACATCATTTAATTACTAATCACATGAAGAAAATTGCAGTATTGTCCGTGTTTTCGTTTTTACTTATTTCCAACCTTTCAGCTCAAACCGAAGGTGAATTCAGGGCTTCCGGTTCTATGTTGTTAAACTTTGACAATGCCCATTTCGGCGTGAATTTCGGAGGTGAATATTTCTTTACAGACCAGATAAGTGTTGCGCCCAGTTATTCCAATATTTTCGGATCTCCAAGTGTAAATGGCTTCAACGTTGACGGCCGTTATTATTTTGTTGACAAAAATTATGACTTGTACGCACTTGCTGGATTTGCTTCGGTTTCGGCAGCTGGTTTCGGATCCAGCGGAGTGAATTTAGGTGTCGGGTATGTTATTCCTATTCAAAACCAATTGTCATTAGGCCTGCAGGTAAAATATACCACACCAGGTGACGGAACTTTGGAAATGCAAGGTGGAGTGATTTACACTTTTAAGTAACAGGATGGATTAATATAAATATTAGCAGAATAAATAATACTTATTAAAGTTCATTGTATTTCCATGTCAAGTATTTAACTTCACGTTAGTTTTTATACAAATCTAAAACCTTAACATTATGAAAAAATTAGCATTAGTAATCGTAGCTGTATTATTGACTGCTGGAGCGTATGCTCAAGATCAGGGAACTTTTAGAGGACAGGCCGGTCTTGTTTATGGTGATGATACAGAAGTTGGACTCAACTTAGGTGTTCAATACTTTGTAGTTGACAAAGTAGCTTTTGCACCAAGTTATTCCTATTTTTTCAAAGACTTTTTTGGTCTAAAATTTTCATCCATCAATTTAGATGGCAGGTATTATTTTCAAGAGGCACTTTACGGTTTAGTCGGAATCGATATCTTGAGAGTGTCTGGAGATGGTGGCTCTGCTTCAGATTCTAAAATAGCCCTAGGTGTAGGATACGATTTAGACTTAAGTGATGCTATGAAATTAAACTTACAGGCCAAGTATGCTGACCAAATTGTAATTGGAGCAGGAGTAGTATTTAGCTTCTAATGCAATAACTACCTATAGATAAATTACTAAAACCACTTTGCGTTGTTCACAAAGTGGTTTTTTTATGGCCATTTTATGATTTTCTTGTGGTTGGTTGGTTTTTTTGTTGGATGATTTGATAGTATCAGAGCCATCATGTAGCTCCATCTTTCCGAATATGATAGTTTTAAGAATGCCTTTCTATCTTCGGTTTCCGGATCAATATCTTTATTCCATAACAATTTACTCATAACTGATCTATTTAAGCATTAAACAATATACACAAGGCAAAAGAACTATTCTTCATACCCAAAGAACTTGTTCTATACTATTATCTAAAAACATAAATGAACCGATTCCAATTCTTAGGAACCAATCCTCATCTTCATGTAAATCAAATATAAGCAGGTTGACTGAAAAATTATTTACTTCCACCTACCAAACTAGACTTGAAGGCTGAAAGCCACTATCAATCCCCCACTCCCATCTGCCCGATCGCCTGAGTGGCTTCTGTGACGGGCAGTTGGCAAGACTTGTTTTCACACACATAAATCATCGTATTGCCTTTGCTGAGCTTTCCTTCCAAGAGTTCAAGTGTACCTTCATTTTTTCCTCCCATCAATATCTTGTTGGGAATGTATTTAGCTGCCAATGTAAGCTTTTTTTGCTGCACATCCGGGCCAACAACGGCTACTTCAAAATGGCGGTTGCCCATCAGGCTGTAAAGCCTGGCCCAGTTGCTATAGAAATATGGACTTTCTATCACGTCTGCCTCTACATTGGCAAACATCTGATTGGCACGGGCTATGTCTTCTTCATTGAAAAAGTATTGTCCGAGTAAAAACAAGGCATGTGCCATGGAAGAGTTAGAACCAGGAATTACATTGTCAGTCAATTCCATTTTTCTGGCGATAAGTTCTGGATCTTCATCTGATGTGTAGAAAAACATTTTTGTTTCTTCATCTCCAAAATGTTGCACTACATATTCTTTTAATTCCTTCGCTTTATAAAGCCAGCTTTCATCGAATGTCGCCTCATAGAGTTTCACAAAAGCCAAAATCGTATGGCTATAATCATCCAAAAAACCACTGATTGAAGACTTTCCGTCTTTGTAATTCCGGTTGATTTTACCCGATTTTTGTATTTGATTCTTCAATAGAAAATTACCACATTTCACAGCTTTGTCCAGGTAATTTTCATCACCCAGTGCGAAATAAGCATCCAGATAACCTGTGATCATTAACCCATTCCATGAAGTCAACACTTTGTCATCCAATGGAGGCCTGACTCTTTTGGCACGAATGTCCATCAGTTGTTTTTTGCCCTTATTGATAATTGTTAGAGCATCTTTCTCAGCCAACTTAAATTTCTCAGCCATCTCCTGAACTGACATTACTTTCGTCAAAATATTCTTCTCTTCGAAATTTCCTTTATGGCTTACACCATAATAGGCTTTAAAGACTTTTGAGTCTTCCCCTAACACAGCGTCTATTTCTGCCTCTGTCCACACATAGAATTTCCCCTCTTCCCCTTCACTATCCGCATCCAACGACGAGTAAAAGCCACCAGTACCAGTCTTATCCATCAATTCCCTTTCTACAAAAGTTAGGGTTTCTTTTACAATCCGGGCATATTCCGGATTCTGATAATATTGATAAGCATGACTGTACAAACTCACGAGCTGTGCATTGTCATAAAGCATTTTTTCAAAGTGGGGAACAGTCCAGGTTTTGTCCGTAGAATAGCGGGCAAAACCACCACCAGCCTGATCATAAATACCACCAAAAGCCATATTATCCAAAGTCACTTTAAGTATTTCTTTGGCCTGGTCATTCGTCTTGAAATAATCGTAGGTAAGCAAAAATTCGTAAATAGATGGCATAGGAAACTTTGGGGCACCCTCTCTTCCACCATACTTCATGTCTATATCCGATACTGCTTTTGCGAATAAAGCTTCAAAAGTTGTTTGGCTAAAACTTGAACCTGATTCATTAAACACGGGCATCTCAACCTGGCTGATCCCTTCAGTAAGCTGCTCAGCCTGAGTCACCATTTTCTGTTTATCTGTCACATAGAGGTCAGCAAAATAATCCAACACCTTCTCCCACTTGTCTCTGGGGAAATAAGTGCCTGCAAAGACCGGACGGCCATCAGACAAAGCAATAATATTGAGCGGCCATCCACCACTACCATTCATCAGTTGTGCTGCATTCATGTATATCGCATCGATATCCGGACGCTCCTCCCGATCCACTTTTATCGACACGTAATTGCTGTTCATTTTTACGGCAATAAGAGAATCTTCAAACGACTCGTGTTCCATCACATGACACCAGTGGCAAGCAGCATAGCCAATACTTATAATCATCAACTTGTCTTCTTTTTTTGCCTGTTTCAGAGCCACTTCTCCCCAGGGATTCCAGTTTACAGGATTGTAAGCATGCTGCAGCAAATAAGGGCTACTCTCATTGATAAGTGCATTTGCCTTTTCCTGTCCTTGGTTGGGTGTACATGCCAGCAAAAGCATGAATACCGTACACAGCCCCATCAATTTTGTTTTTACAGTCATAGCATATTTTGTTTTTGGAGCAAATTCACTCCAGCTCTTATGTAGCATTCCTCCGGCTATCGGCACTCGCCTGCCAACACCTCCTCCAACATCGGGCTCAAACAAAGCCTCTATCCGGGCTAAAAGCAACTTTATTTCTTTAAATAAAGTGTAACTAGCAACCTTGCTAGAACAACCGCATTTAAAAGCAACCCTCCTTACCGCACTCCTGACTGCCGTCAGGCAAGTTGTTGCGGTATCTCTTGGAGTTATAGTCAACCCTAAGAGACCCCAGAATAAATCTGGGGATAGTAAACTTTTAAATGCTTTTGTTCTATTTACTCCACGACAATCAAATAATAGTTCTTCTTGCCCTTCTGAGCCAAAAGATACTTGTTTTGGAGCAACTTAAAATCTGCTGCTTGTTCAGCAGACGACAACTTCGTTTTATTAATGCTCACTCCACCACCTTTGATCATTCTTCTCGCTTCTCCTTTCGAAGGGAAAATCAGGTTGTCAGATGCATCGGCAAGTAAATCCGTAACATTCTCTGTCGATTGGTAAACATCTTTCGAAATAGAAGTCATCGGAACTCCTTCAAATACAGACAACAAAGTATCTTCATCCAGGGATTCTAAATCTTCAGTGGTTGATTTTCCAAACAAAATACCTGAGGCCTTTACTGCCATTTCATAATCTTCCCTGGAATGAACCCTTACCGTGACATCCTCAGCCAATGCCTTCTGTAGTACCCTATTGTGAGGTGCTTCATCGTGCTCTTTTTCAAGACCTTCAATAGTATCTTTCTCCAATAATGTAAAAATCCTGATGTAATTTTTAGCATCCTCATCAGATGAATTCAACCAGTATTGGTAAAATTTATAAGGTGAAGTCCGTTTTTTATCCAACCATACATTTCCACCTTCGGTTTTTCCAAACTTGGTACCGTCTGCTTTTTTGATCAAAGGAGTAGTAATCGCCCATGCTTCTCCGTCACCCTTTCTTCTGATCAGTTCTGTTCCCGTCACTATGTTTCCCCATTGATCAGATCCACCCAATTGGATCTTGCAACCTTTGTTTTTATTGAGCCAGTAAAAATCATAACCCTGCACCAGTTGGTAGCTAAACTCGGTAAAAGAAAGACCCGTCTCCAACCTCGTTTTGACAGAATCTTTGGCCATCATATAGTTAACAGTGATGTGCTTGCCAACATCCCGTATAAAATCAAGGAAGCTGAAGTCCTTGAACCAATCGTAATTGTTCACCATCTCAGCAGAATTCTCTCCACAATCAAAATCCAGAAATTTCGCCAACTGATTGTGAACGCAAGCCACATTATGGTTCAAAATATCCTCCGACAGTAGGTTTCTCTCAGCAGATTTCCCCGATGGATCACCCACCATTCCGGTAGCACCGCCCACCAAAGCAAATGGCTTGTGCCCTGACCGCTGAAAATGAACCAGTGTCATTATTTGCACCAGACTGCCAATATGTAGAGAATCTGCCGTTGGGTCAAAACCAATATAGCCAGCAGTCATTTCTTTATTCAATTGATCCTGTGCACCGGGCATGATGTCGTGTATCATGCCTCTCCATTTTAGCTCTTCTACAAAATCCTTAACCATTCTTCTTAATTTCTTGTTTTTTTGACGCACAAAGATAGAAGGATAAAACACAAATGGGTTGAAAAATACACAGATAAAATCTAAGCAGAATATTCACTAATTTTAAACTAAAATCTCTTGTGAGCCTAATACATAAGCATTTAAAAATTCTTGCTATCCCCAGATTCCTGACGGCAGTCAGGAGTGCGGTAAGGTGGTTTTTGTTTTTAAATGCGTTTACAATAGTTGTGAGCCACCCGACAATACAATGAAACGTTTCTTTCCAATATTACTATCATGGTGTTTTCTAGTGTGCTTAGATACGAATTGCTTTTCACAAACTTCTCCCCAAACTTTTTCCAATCGGATAGAACAGTACAAAAAAGCGACTGACTATTACAATCTTGGCTTGCGCTTTCAACAAAAAAGAGAATTCGAAAAATCTATCAAATACTACGACAGTGCCATCAGTCTGAATGTGAGAAATGTCGATTACTACCTCGCGAGGGCAGAGTCGAGGGAGTCGTCCGGAAATCCTGTTGCGGCTTTGGCTGATTATGAAACAGTTATCCTGATTGATCCAGAATACCCCAGTTCTTATTTCAAAAGAGGATTGATCTATCACCAACAAAAAAATTATAAAGCGGCAATCGCTGACTTTACACTTCTATTGGAGGGAGAACAGTTCAAAGTAACCAAAGGAATCATTTTCAAAGGAGTGCAACAGAATGAAGGTGGTCTGGCCACCTTTTCGGGTATCACTACCATGAATCAAATGAAAAGTGATGTATTCAATGCCAGGGCTCTTTCCTACGTCCAATTGAATGAAACAGACAAAGCACTGCTAGACTTTGAAAATGCGATTAAAGAAAACAGTAACGACCCCAATTATTTCGTCAACCGGGGTTTGCTTAAGTTATCTTTGCAAGATACCGTCATAGCAAAAGCAGATTTTATTTCGGCACTTGAGATAAAACCAGGATTCAAGCCCGCCATTTATAACCTATCCAAAATTTCAACTGAAAAAGAACGAGATGGACTCAAAAAGGAGCTCTATGCCGACAATGAATCTTCTGTAATTTTTTCACAAATGGCTTACGAAAAATTTCTATCCGGTGAGTACAAAAAGGCTTTACTGTACTATGATTCGGCTTTGTTTTGGATGCCAAAAAATGCGGATGACCTGATGAACCGAGGCATTGTAAAATTAAAGCTCAAACAGACGAAATCTGCTATAAGAGATTTTGACAAATCCATTGCCCTGGATAAGTCTTTGATCAGAAATTACTTTTTGATAGGCAATGCTTACCAGACACTCAAAGCTTATGAAGAAGGAATCAAATACTACGAATTTTACCTTGCGACAGCCGGGGCAGATGCTCAGGTGCATTACAACAAAGGTATTGCAGAATTGCAGCTAGGAAATAAAGACCAGGCATGCAAGGATCTGACTTTAGCACTGAATATGGGAGAAAAAAAGGCAGCAAAACCAAAAGAAGAAGCTTGTAAATAGTCAAAATCAAATTTCCGGTTTCTATTTAAAACTTATTATCGTTATTTTGCAATAAATAAAAATGATATGGAAAACTCAACTTCGAACTTCCCAAGAATGCATGTTTCCTTATATGTAACGAACCTTGCCGCCACAGTAAATTTCTACAACACTTTTTTTGGTGTTTCTGCCAACAAGATTAAGACAGGTTATGCAAAATACATTTTAAACAAGCCATCACTCATCATTTCTTTCATCGAAAATCCTGAGCGGGTACAATCCAACTTCGGTCATTTGGGTTTTCAGGTAGAAACCAGAGAAGAGATGGGGCAAAAACTCGAAATAGCCAGAGAAAAAAATATAGTTTCCAAAGAAGAAATGGGTACGTCCTGTTGCTATGCTATCCAAGACAAGTTCTGGGTAAACGATCCTGATGGCATCCAATGGGAAGTCTATTATTTCCATGAAGATGTGGAATTCAATGACCCTCATTATGAGAGTACAGAAGCCACAGCTTGTTGTGCTCCTCCAGCGAAAGAAGAAGTCAAACCAGCCAAATCATTGATCATTGAAGATGATATGTGCGTGCCCGGAACCAAATGTTGCTAGTGGTCTTATAGATTTGCAATATAATAGTGTCAACTAGTCTAGCTCTTTCGATAAAATTAATTGATTTGAATTTTGATTAATTTTATGTCTTTATTACTACGTTAGCTATGCTCTTGATACTATTTTTATAGTTTTGCTACCAAAATTATTATTGATAGTTAGGTACTACACTGACAGATACAAATCGAAAAAACATGTCAATCCATCAAAGCAATATAAAAAGGGTCACGACACACCAACTTCAGGAAATGAAGAACCGTGGTGAAAAAATATCAATGCTTACGGCCTATGATTATTCCATGGCCAGAATCCTGGACGGTGCGGGCATAGATGTGCTGCTGGTAGGAGATTCCGCTTCCAATGTAATGGCCGGAAATGAAACAACCCTTCCAATTACGCTTGACCAGATGATTTACCATGCCACTTCGGTAGTCAGAGCTATCAACAGAGCATTTGTAGTAGTAGATGTTCCTTTTGGAAGTTATCAGGGTAGCTCCTCTGAAGCACTTAAGTCAGCCATCCGGATCATGAAAGAATCAGGAGCGCATGGTGTAAAAATGGAAGGTGGAGCTGAAATCAGAAAAAGTATTTTGCGGGTATTAAGTGCAGGAGTACCAGTGATGGGTCATCTGGGATTAACGCCACAGTCTATTTATAAGTTTGGTACCTATACAGTGAGGGCAAAAGAAGAGGAAGAAGCTGAAAAATTAATAGAAGATGCCAAATGTCTGGAAGAATGTGGTTGTTTTGGCATTGTGCTGGAAAAAATTCCCAGAGAATTAGCAAAGAAGGTATCCAAAGAAGTCAGTATTCCGACCATTGGAATTGGAGCCGGACCGGATGTGGATGGGCAGGTTTTGGTAGTACACGACATGCTCGGCATCACTCAGGAGTTTAAGCCTAGGTTTTTAAGGCAGTATGCAGATTTAAGTGGGATCATCAACGGTGCAGTAACAGAATATATCAAAGACATTAAATCAGGAGATTTCCCAAGTGATAAGGAAAGTTATTAATCTTATTCGATAACACCTCTTTTATTCTCATCCAGTGAAATCTAATTCACAAACATTTGTTAAATTCGCACCTTGGAAAGGCAAAGGCTATATTTTTCCCAAATTTTAGCCCTCTTTTTTTAGTCAAAAACAGTAATACAAAATAAAATTTTAGTGGTATAGTACCCACTTCTTGAGGAAGAAAATCATGACACAAACATCAAAAATTATTTACACCATAACCGATGAAGCTCCGGCATTGGCAACCCAATCGTTACTTCCTATAGTTCAGGCATTTACCGGCCCATCCGGTATTGAGATAGAGACCAGAGACATTTCTCTGGCAGGGAGGATCATTGCTAATTTTCCTGATGTATTGACGGATGACCAGAAGATTTCAGATGATTTGACAGAACTGGGAGAATTGGCTAAAAACCCGGACGCTAATATTGTTAAACTTCCCAACGTAAGTGCATCTATTCCTCAACTTCAAACCGCCATTAAAGAACTTCAGGCTAAAGGATACAAACTTCCTGATTATCCGGAAGAACCTAAAGACGATGAGGAGAAGCAAATAAAGTTACGTTATGCCAAATTGCTCGGAAGTGCTGTAAATCCGGTATTGAGAGAAGGCAACTCAGACAGAAGAGCACCACGTGCTGTCAAAAATTATGCAAAAAACCACCCACATTCTATGGGTGCATGGACATCAAGCTCTAAAACCCATGTGGCAAGCATGACTTCCGGAGATTTTTATGGAAGTGAGAAGTCTGTGACTGTTCAAGAAGCAGGTGATGTGAAAATTGAATTGGTAGCCACTGATGGAACTACAACAGTATTAAAAGAAAAAACAACTCTGCTAGCTGGAGAAATCATAGATGCTTCAGTAATGAGTATGAGTGCTTTAAAAAGCTTCTTCGAAAAGGAAATTGATGATGCCAAAGCACAGGGGACATTGTTTTCATTGCACATGAAAGCTACTATGATGAAGGTTTCTGACCCTATCATATTCGGCGCTGCTGTATCGGTGTATTACAAAGATGTTTTTGAAAAATACGGCGAACTATTTGCCGAACTTGGAGTAGATGTAAATAATGGTATTGGCGATGTATATGCCAAAATCCAAACTTTGCCGGCAGATAAAAAAGCAGAAATTGAAGCAGCTATCCAAGCTGTTTATAGCACCCGGCCTGCTCTTGCGATGGTCAATTCTGATAAAGGAATTACCAACCTGCATGTGCCTAGCGATGTAATTATTGATGCCTCAATGCCCGCAATGATCCGTACTTCCGGCCAGATGTGGAATGCAAAAGGTGAGCAACAAGATACGAAAGCAGTAATTCCGGACAGATGCTATGCAGGCGTTTATCAGGCGACTATAGATTTTTGTAAAAAGCATGGAGCTTTTGATCCTACCACTATGGGAAGTGTATCCAATGTGGGATTGATGGCGCAAAAAGCTGAAGAATATGGTTCTCATGACAAAACATTTCAGGTAAGTGCTAGTGGTACTGTAAATGTAACTGATGGCTCAGGAAATGTTTTGATGGAGCAGCCAGTAGAGAAAGGTGATATTTTCAGAATGTGTCAGGTGAAAGATGCTCCCATTCAGGATTGGGTGAAGTTGGCAGTGAACAGGGCAAAAGCAACTGATCTTCCTACCATATTTTGGCTCGACAGTGAAAGGGCGCATGATTCTGAGCTCATCAAAAAAGTGAATGCTTACCTTCCTAACCATGACACCACTGGTTTGGATATTCGCATCATGTCTCCTGTAGAGGCTACCCAGTTTTCTATGGAAAGAATCATAGAAGGAAAAGATACCATTTCTGTTACAGGAAATGTACTTAGAGATTATTTGACTGACTTGTTTCCAATTTTGGAAGTGGGTACTAGTGCAAAAATGCTTTCCATCGTTCCGTTGATGAATGGAGGTGGTTTATTTGAAACAGGAGCTGGCGGATCAGCTCCAAAGCACGTTCAGCAGTTTCTTGAGGAAGGCCATTTGAGGTGGGATTCTCTTGGTGAATTTTTGGCTCTTGCCGTTTCACTTGAGCACCTTTCCAATACTACCAATAATGCAAAAGCAAAAGTACTGGGCGAGACGCTTGACCTTGCGACTGACAAATTCTTGGAAAACGGTAAGTCACCTTCTAGGAAAGTAAATGAGCTGGACAACAGAGGAAGTCATTTTTACCTGGCATTGTATTGGGCACAGGCACTAGCCAGCCAAACAGAAGATGCCGAACTACAAGCAAGTTTCACAGCCATAGCTGAGGAGCTGGCTGCCAATGAAACGAAGATCGTAACGGAATTGAATGCCGCTCAGGGAAATCCAGTTGACATTGGAGGGTATTACCAGCCAAATGCTGACCTTGCCGCCAAAGCAATGCGTCCAAGTACTACCTTTAATTCCATATTAGAAAAAATAGCTTAAGTAAATCCTTAAGAAAAACAGATAGTTAAAAGTCTCTTCGAAAGAAGGGACTTTTTTTGTGGTTTGAGTTTGACCATCTCCTTAAAATAGTTTTAGCTATCAAATGATAAGAATTATTAATAGCATATACCGTATTGACATATTCAGATACTAAAGACCATCAGATACAATAATTGCATATATAAATGGTATCCAACAAATCGACCCTATAATAATAGCCCCCCAAATACTTCTTTTACGAAATTTTAAATCTGACGAAACCTGCTTTTTCCAGAAAACTGACTCAAGAATATACATACCTAAAAGACTTATGGGTAGTGCCAATCCAGATGTGCTTTTCTCAATTTGATTTAACGTTATAACTTGTACTGCTGAATATATCAACCCAGAAAGGGCTACCAACCAAGCTGTGTTTTTCTTATCCAATTGTGCAAAGTTGAGAGCCATTAATATAGACCCTGCAAAAACAGAGAAAAAGGCTCCAAAAAAGAATACAAATTTTGAATGATACAGAATTGGTGCATTTGGATCATCAGTAATATTTGAGTCTCTTAATTCCTTTTTAATTGCCTCATCCACATCTTTTTGCTTTTGCTCAATTTCTGATTCAATATTCTTAATATCTTCTCCAGCCTTTTTTCTTTTCTCTAATTCCCAAATTGCAGCAAGAACAGCCTCCTCTTGAAATTTGGATTTATTATAAGCGTAGTTTTGCAACTCACTATCGGTTTTGTTAACCATTTTATTTGAGAAGTAATTTTCATTTGCCATTTATCCACCTATTTTTTTACAAATTTTTTATCTCAAAGCTCAATAAAATCAAACTTTTGCCCACCGAGAGTGGCTTCATACATCAACCCTCCTTTTGCCATGGTAAATACGGCCACTCCGTTTTTGTAAGGAATGTTGACAGCCGCTCCTTCGGTCACGGCTACAGCAGTAGCACTTGGTGCAAATTCAAAATTTCCACCGACAAAGCTATCATAGGCACTTTTGGACTGAAAAAAGATTACTTCTATGTAAGCTTGACCACCAAATTGAAAACCGATGGTTACCTGAGTCATCCTCACGCCTCCGGTAGCCTTTCCTCCTTTTTTGAACACCGTCCCTTTGCCATAAGCACCACCCACTCCAATGCCACCTTTCCCGATAGATGGAAACACCGCATATCCATACGAATTACCGAAAAAAGAAGAAATCTTATCGTTCTTAGCTTTGATTTCTGCAATGGCCTCTTGCGCTTTTTTCACATCCTCCTGAGTCCATTTTTTCTTTTGGGCTTGCAGGGTGAATACGGATAGAGAAAGTATAAAAAGCAGTACTTGTATTTTGATTCGCATATCTTTTGGTTGTTTGGACAGTAACAATATTAAAAACAATTACGCCGGGTTACAACTATTGTTGTTGAAACAAAGCAGTAATGGTAGGGTGAGTCGGATTTACGGTTTTACAGAGGTCTTGCTTTGCCACATTTGTCCTTCAACGCCAATGTTTGCCACGTCGGCCGACTGGCAGGTGTCCACAAATATTCTTAAAAGATCCCTCCAAAGTCGGGATGACAAGGTGGCTATTGAACTTAGTCTTACTGTTATTTGTTCAGGGGCTTTCCTTTCAACTCCAATGTTTGTGTCTCCACAAACATTCTCAATTATGACTCCCGTTTGTGGAAACCTGCCTACCGGATCAGACAGCCACAAAAACGGGGGCGGGTTTTATAATATGACAAAGCAGCGTTTGTCCTAATTTCGTTATCTTTGAACCCCCATTGTAACTAATTTTGATCCCAAATTCATAAACCTCACAACCATCGTGACAATCAAAAAAGAAAACATTTCTGAATACATCATTCAACTGTATCGCAAAGAAGACCTTGTACGAGCCTTTGAGTTTGATATGGAAAAAATAGGCACTCATGTCATCAATCATTTGCCAATATCCAATATTGAAAAACTTTCGGAGGTAAATTACTATGAAGACCTGATCCAAAAGATGCAGGATCAAGGCATAGAAAAAGAAGGACATTTGGAAGAGGCAAAGCAACTGGTCAATGCTTTGGAAATCCTGAGTACCGACCTGCTCAGGAGCGACAACCAATACACTGAAATTTACGAAGATGCAAAACCAGCTATCGATGAAAATATAGAGTTGTCCAGAGGAGTCATTACAAGTAACATTCAAATCTGTTTGAATGGAATATATGGTTTCCTCCTTTTAAGATTGAATGGCAGAAAAATGGAAGAAAATGATCAAAACAAAATCGAAAAATTTGGGAACGTCCTGTCTTATTTAAGCATGAAATATCAGGAACGTTTCGAATCCAATTGAAGATTGTTAAGACAAACGACAATTCTGTGATGTTTTCAATTCGAAATGAATTATTATCACTTTAATTTAGTTACTTATACAGAATGATTTGAAACTGAATTGAATCCCCGACCGAACGATATCGCCATCCTTTTTTTCTCTCGCTCCGAAAGCGAAGAAATCCAGCATAAAAAATTTACAAATAAAAGGAAAACGAATCTGTCGATTGCAGCGGCGCTCATCTCTTCTACTGAAGCTGTTTTACACACTTCCAATTTTTCATATTTCACGATAGACTCTGCCCAACAAACAGGGTTGAATTTTGGAGAACGGTTCTCGAATGCCCTCCAGCTAGTGTTCGAAAAAGGATACAGTAAAATCATAGCCATTGGCAATGATTGTCCTATGCTTACCCAAAAAGACCTGACAAAAGCGGCTACAATCCTCGACAGCCAACGCAATGTACTCGGGCCTGCTACAGATGGAGGCATTTACCTGCTTGGCATTCAAAAAGAGCATTTCAATGCTGATCAGTTTAAAGAACTCAGGTGGCAGTCTGCTCATTTGTTTTCAGATCTTGAGCAATATTTCAGCAATCAAAAAACCTCTGCGGATCAATTGTCAAGAAAGGCTGACATTGACAATGAAACTGACCTAAAGGCATTGTTCCGACTACAACCAAATGCCAAGTCTGTTCAACTGTTGAAAGAGCTGTTCTTTGGAAAAAGCTACAAAAAGAAGAGCCAATACATCGACCCACATTTTATCTCGCAATTTCACCAGTCCCTTGGGCTGAGAGGACCTCCAAAAATTTAGTCTTTGCTTGCTTTCTAGGTCACCACCCAGAAAGCTTATCCATTTTATTTACTTAAAAATTAATTTCAACTGGTATTCATGTGCTTGAATACCTCATTTATATTGTTATGAGTAAAAGTTATTACGACCCGGCCGATCTGAAAAAATTCGGAGACATCTCAAAATTTCAACCTGAACTAGGAAAAAAATTCTTTGACTATTACGGTGAAGTTTTTAAAGAAGGCGCACTGACACAACGAGAAAAAGCATTGATCGCTTTGGCTGTGTCGCATGCCGTACAATGTCCGTATTGCATAGACGCCTACACCAGCACTTCATTGGAGAAAGGTGCTGACGAGGAGCAAATGATGGAAGCCATACATGTAGCGGCAGCCATCAAAAGCGGGGCTCTTCTGGTGCACGGTGTGCAAATGATGAACAAAGTAGATGAGTTGACCATGTGATCCATGGGTTGTTTCAAAAAGAAAATGTAACAAATGACTGTCAATACCAAAATATCGCTCAAAGGCCAACAAGGATCATTGTCGAATGTATCTAGCCAAATAGAGGTACTTGAAAGAGGCGGTTTTCCTTCTTTTAAATCCAAACTGGAAAACATCAGTTTGTTACCATTGCACCCTACCCAGCTTGATATTTTTCAGGTGAATATGGGGAAAATGTGCAACCAGGTTTGTAAGCACTGCCATGTAGATGCCGGTCCTGACAGGAAGGAAATCATGACCAAAGAAACCATGCAGCAGTGCCTGGATGCGCTTGATAAATCCAATATCCAAACTGTGGATTTGACTGGTGGTGCTCCGGAGATGAACCCTGATTTCAGGTGGTTTGTAGAGGAACTGAGCAATCGCAACAAACACATTATTGTGCGTTGCAACCTCACCATCATCCTGGCCAACCAAAAGTACAATGACCTGCCTGAGTTTTACAAAAAACACAACATAGAAGTGGTTTCTTCTTTGCCACATTTTTCTGCTAGGAGAACAGACTCTCAGCGTGGAGAAGGCGTATTCGGAAAATCGATCAAAGCCCTGAACATGCTAAATGAAATAGGTTATGGAATAGACAATTCGGGTTTGAAGTTGAATCTGGTGTTCAATCCATCAGGAGCATTTTTACCGGGCGATCAAAAACAACTGGAAAATGAATTCAAAAGACGGTTGAAAAATGACCACAATATCGACTTCAATGAATTGTACGCCATCACCAACCTGCCAATTTCTCGCTTTCTTGATTATCTGGTAAACACCGGAAATTATGAAGAATATATGCTAAAGCTGATCGACGCTTTTAATCCTTCTGCCGCCATAGGCGTGATGTGTCGAAATACAATCTCGATAAGCTGGGATGGTTACCTGTACGATTGTGACTTCAACCAAATGCTTGACCTGAAGTTGGATGGTGAAACGCCGAAACACATCAAGGATTTTGATGTAGAAAAACTGGAATCGAGGGAAATTATATTAAACAACCACTGTTATGGCTGTACTGCCGGAGCAGGTTCAAGCTGTGGGGGAGCTACTGCGTAGTGTAGCTGTGCAAATGCCACCTTGTCATCCCGACGAAGGAGGGATCTTCTTCGCTTATTGCAGATCGGCAAGAAAGATTTCTCCTTCGTCGAAATGACAAAAAGGCTTAAAGTGAAGGCTATGGCGTTATAGGCCAAACCTCACACCAGTACTATTAACTATTAGATTTACGAACAATGCAAGGATACCTGGAAACAACAAAAGATGTTTATAAACAAGCAGCATTGACTCCTGATGTGGGATTATGCTGTACCACCTCCCCGATTTGGCAACTGCCGGGTCTGAAAATGCCGAAAAAAATGCTCGCCATGAATTATGGCTGTGGTACGACGGTGCATCCAAGGGATTTAGTCAACAACCCTACCGTGCTGTATGTAGGTGTGGGTGGTGGCATGGAACTGCTGCAGTTTTCCTATTTCTCCAGAAAACCCCAAGGAGTAATTGGTGTAGATGTAGTCGATGAAATGCTGACTGCTTCTGCTAAAAACTTTGTTGAAGCAGAAAAACTCAATCCATGGTTTGAAAAGGATTTCGTCGATTTGAGAAAAGGGGATGCACTGAATTTACCCATAGAACACAACACCATAGATGTAGCGGCACAGAATTGCCTTTTCAATATATTCAAAACTGAAGAACTGCAAAAAGCCTTGGCTGAAATGTATCGGGTACTGAAACCACACGGACGATTGGTGATGTCCGATCCTATTTGCGATCAGGAGATGCCGGAAAACCTGAGGGCAGACGAAAGGCTCAGGGCTTTATGCCTCAGTGGGTCTATTCCAATGAAAGAATATATCAAAATGCTGACAGATACGGGATTTGGGACCGTGGAAATCAGAGCTAAGAGACCATACCGTATGCTCGCACCCGGACAATACGATACAGAAAATCTGATATATATCGAAAGCCTGGAAGTATGTGCCATCAAAGACCCAATGCCTAAAGATGGCCCTTGTGTGTTTACAGGAAAAGCGGCCATCTACTATGGCACGGATGAATTATTTGATGATGGAAAAGGCCATACACTATTGCAAAACCAGCCTCTTGCTATATGCGATAAAACCGCAGGAGCACTGGCTTCTCTTGGCAGAAAAGACATTCACATCACCGAATCAACATGGTTTTATGATGGTGGGGGGTGTTGTTGATACAGTTCAAATCAAATAGATCAAAATCGCTATAAGAAAGTATATCCCCATGCCAATCAAATGTGGTTTGAATATAAATTCTGTATTTTGATTTATGATATTTATACCCAGTCAACTATTAACCAGCAAATTGCGATAATTCCAAAAATTAAGGATGAAATAAAACCCAGTGGTGGAGTATGACCACCTCGAATTCCAAAAAGAATAGAAAAAGTAATTGACAAAACTAGTGTCAAACTGTAAATCACAATCTTAATTTTATTATAAGTATTCAATTTGAAAATAGTCTAAAAGTTTTTTCATCCAATACAACCAATCTATCTGGTGTATGTTCGATCATTATCTGTTATGCACAGTCTCATATATTTCTTCAACTGTTCGCCATTTGATGTCACGAATTTCTTCTACATTAATGTTCTGCTGAGTAGATGTTCCATTAAAGAATATGCATGGAAATATAATTTGATCATCTGGAAATGTAACTTCACCTTCTCGAATAATGTCATGATCAAGAGAAGATAATATTTTAAGTTCACCATCTATATTCTTAACTAACATATTCATTATGTCCCAAGGATATCCCCAATAATATTTATCATCTTCAAGAATAATTGGATTGAAGAAAAACAGAATTTCTTGTTTCCCAATTTCCAAATTCAAGTCATAGAGAAGGTAATCGATTCCATCTTCGTAACCTGAAGCTTCATAAACTTCCATTTCAGGATCATTATCTATGTTTAGAAATTTCACATATTGAATCCGCTTTTCAGAAGTGGTTTTGGTTAACCAGATTCGCAAGTCAGAAGATACCCAATACTCATCATATATATATTTTTCCTCCGATTGAGAAAGTACTATAAAGTCATTTTGATCGTCTCCATCAATATCAATTGAAATTACTCTTTCAATTTTACTTGTGATTATTTCTTTTAGCTCTTTCGGTATATAGTCGAGAGTGTCGGCTGAAAGGAAGCCTTGACCAAAAGTGTTAGTAGAGAATAAGGAAAAGAGGAGTAGAAAAATGTTTTTCATGAGCATCTACTGATTGTGCATAAAACCTATATTTTCAATACTGCCCAGATCCTAACATCACCAATGTGCAGCCATGTACAGTTTCTATTCCTTGTTTTTGAGCCATTAATTCTAGTAGGTCATTTTCTGCCCCAGGATTAAAGATAATCCTTTTTGGTTTTAAGTCAAGCACGTAATCTTCATAGCCTTTGAAATGATCTGCTCCGACATACATTGTCACCGTATGAATATCGGCGAGCTCAGGTTTGTCTTTTATGTTGAGGATTTTATGTCCAAAAACTTCTCCGGGCTTGTTGCCAACGGGTACTATTTCATGGCCTTTGTTTTCTAATCTCTCGGCTGCCAAATAAGCATACCTCGATGGGTTTGGGGTAGCTCCTATGATGACTGTTTTCATTTATTACATTTTACACGTCTTAAAAAGATTGAGATTAAGCTAAAAAGATTTCTCCAAAATCGAAATGACAAGTTTTGAGGTTTCTTCAAGCCTTGCTTTTTTTAGCATATTTCATTACCAGCATTTCCGCACATTTCTCCCCGTCGATAGCTGCCGACATGATGCCACCGGCATATCCGGCACCTTCTCCACATGGAAACAATCTTTCCACCTGTAAATGTTCCATCGTTTCCCGATTTCTCGGAATACTGACCGGAGATGATGTCCTACTCTCCACGCCTACCAATACTGCTTCGTTTGTCAGGTAACCTTTCATCTTTTTTCCAAAAAACCTAAAACCGATTTTAAGTCGTTCAGAAATTTCTTGTGGCAACACTTCTTCCAGGTTTACCGACTCCAATCCCGGCTGATAGGAACACTCCGGCAAAGTATTGGAGTGTTGTTTGGATACATAATCCACCAATCGCTGGGCAGGTGCTTTTTGTGTGTTTCCTGCTGCGATGCATGCCTTCTTTTCTACTTCTGCCTGAAATTTCATTCCTGCCAATGCGCCAAACTTTTGATAGGGCTCAAAGTCCGAGCTTTCAACAGACACGACCATACCGGAGTTGGCAAACTTCGAATCACGCTTAGATGGGCTCATACCATTGACTACTACTTCTCCTTCGTTGGTGGCAGAAGGAACAATAAATCCCCCCGGACACATACAGAATGAAAACACTCCTCGCACTGCTTTCTGGTATTCGGTCTGAGTGGCCATGGCATAAGGTGCCGCTGGCAGGTAAGCCCCTCTGGAGTCACAATGGTACTGAATCTTGTCGATGAGCTGCTGGGGATGCTCTATCCGCACTCCCAGTGCAAATGGCTTGGGTTCGATCAATATTTTTTTCTTATCTAACAATTCGAATATGTCCCTTGCGGAATGTCCGGTGGCCAGAATTACTCCTATTCCTTCATATACCTCACCAGAAACAGCCACCACACCTTTCCAGATATTGCTATCTATTTTAAAATCTGTAACCCTGGTATTAAAATGAATCTCTCCCCCTTTTTCCAAGATAGCTTCTCTCATGGAAGCAATCACCTTTGGTAATTTGTTGGTGCCAATATGAGGATGGGTATCGACCAAAATGTCGTCGGTAGCCCCATGCGTCACCAGTATCTCAAGGATTCTGGTAATATCTCCTCTCTTTTTTGACCGGGTGTATAATTTGCCGTCAGAGTAAGTACCAGCACCACCTTCTCCAAAACAATAATTGGAATCTGGATTAACAATGTGCTCCTTGTTAATATTCGCCAAATCTCTCCTGCGTTCCTGCACATCCTTTCCCCTTTCCAAAACGATAGGTTTTACACCCATTTCTATGCATTTTAGGGCGGCAAACAGGCCGGCAGGTCCTGCTCCAATGATAACTACTCTCTCTGCTTTATCTACATGGTGATCAGGTGATTTATAGGCTAATTGGGGAATCTCCACAGCAGTATGAAAAACTGCTACTTCTATGTTCACCATTACTTTCCGGGCACGGGCATCAATGGATCGTTTGATCAGCTTGAATGCGTTTGGTGCCTGCCCTCTTCCCAGTTTTGTTTGCATGAAAGCTTTGAAGTTGGCATCATCAAATGCGATTTCGGGTTTTACTTTATATCTATAGACCTTGTCTGCCATATCGATTTATTTAGTCCGGCAAAGTAAGTCAACAAAATATTGAGACGGTAAAATAAACTTTAATTCCTCTGATTTGAGCAATAGACCTGCCAGGTTTCTTTTCGAAAAAGAACAAAAAAATTACCGTCAATAGCTGGGTTTTCAATACATGGGATATGCCATTGTGTTTACAGGCATTTGTTCCTAAGAAGTATAAAGGATGTCAGTATTTTGCTGCAATTCGTTAATGAAATAATAATAATCTGTACATTTCTTCTCGTAGTTTTTTTCATTCTATCATTCACTTCTCAAACTATCCACGGGATTTGCTAACGAGACTTTAATTAACTGATGGCTCATGGTGAGAATAGTGATCACAAAAACACTTATCCCTGCAATGAATAATATCCACCAGGAAATATTCACATGATAGGCAAAGTCTTCCAGCCAACTATTCATCCCTATCCAGGCTAATGGAAGGGCAATAACCAATGCGATGAATACCAATTTAAAGAAACCCTTGGTCTGAAGGGTAATCAATGAGATGATGGTTGCACCTAGCACTTTTCGGATACCTATTTGCTTTGTTTGTTGTTCTGTAACAAAGGCTGAAAGTCCGTAAAGACCCAAACTAGAAATCAGAATGGCAAGGATTGCCAGAAGATTAAATATTAAACCCATCTTCTTTTCGCCTGCATACTGTCGCTCCAAATCCTGATCAAGGAAATGGTAAGAAAATGGATATTTTGGGTTTAGCCCTTGATGTATTTGTTCCAGTAAGGCCAGGCAATCCCGGGTTTGTCCAACCGTAGTACGAACAACCAGGAAGCCTTTTTCTCAATACAATTGGCTGTATTTCATATTGCAAAGGTTTAAAATTGAAGTCTTCAACAACGCCTATTACACGACCTTTAGGCCCATTATATGAAATTTTCTCTCCCAGAATGCTTCTCAAGTCTTTTCCCATCAGGTTCATCATGGTCTCGTTAATGATAAAACTATCTTCGTCAGACCTAAGGTCTTTGTGAAATCCTTTTCCTGCCAATATTTTTATCTCGAATAGATCAAGGAAGTTATCATCAATGTTAATGTTGGGAATGACTATGTTAACATTTTCCGGCTTGCCGTCCCATTGAACGTTTACAACACCAGTAGTAAGGTCATATGGTAGGTCAGAAATAATAGAGTATTCTTCCGTAAATGGATTCTGTCCTAATGTATTTTGGAGAGTTTTCAGTTTATCACGCAACTCTCTGCGAAGTGGAATTGTAATTAAATTTTCCTTGTTGAAACCAAGGTTCATTCCTTTAATGAAATTCAGTTGGTTATACACTACCAAAGTGCCTACTATCAATATGCCTGAAATAGTGAATTGGGTAATAACAAGGATGTTTCTAAAAGCGATATTTCCAAATGAATGTTTTAATTCCCCTTTCATTACTTTCAATGGATTGAAGCTCGATAAAAACAGAGCCGGATAACTGCCTGATATCAGGCCAGTAGCCATAATGATCAGTAGAAAGCGAATCCAAAAACTACTCTCCAGAAAGTCAATACTTAATTCTTTGCCAGAAATAGTATTGAAATGTGGCAATGCAACTATGACCAAGAGCATAGCCAAAGCAGATGATATTATAGTGAGAAGTATCGATTCACTTAAAAACTGTCCGATCAACTGTTTTCTTTGGGCACCAATTGTTTTACGCAGTGCTACCTCTTTAGATCGCTTGATTGACCTAGCAGTTGACAGGTTCATGAAATTGATACAGGCAATACCTAAGATAAAAAGTGCGGCCATGAAGAAAATGGTTACATATTGCATATTTCCTTTCTCAGCCAAATCAATTTGTAAATCTGACTTTAGGTGGATGTCTGTCAAAGGCTGAAGTTTAAAGTTGATGGAATTACTTTCTTGCCTATCCCAGTAAATTGCAGTTATTTTTTCTTCCAGCGTAGAAATACTTTCAGGGGAATTTAAGTTGTAATTGAGCTTGAAGTAGTTGTAATATGTAAAGTTGTCCCATGTTTTTGTGACAAGGTCTTGATCGGTTTTTGCCACAGTTGATAAGGGGATTAGAAAGTCGAATTTCAAATGCGAATTGCTCGGTAAATCCTCAAGTATAGCTACTACACTCACGTCATAGGTGTTATTCACCTTGAAGATTTTTCCGATAGGATCATCATTTCCAAAATACTTTTTGGCCATGCCAGAAGTCATAACAATCGTATTAGGGTTGGCGAGTGCGGAAGACTGGTCACCTAAAAGCAGTTTGAAATTAAAAAAGTCGAAGAAATTTGAGTCTGCCATGAGAATGCGATCCTCTTCAAAGATTTGGTTATTCGTCTCAAAAAGCCCGTTGTTAAATTTACTTACCCTTACCACGGATTCAATTTCAGGAAGCATTTCCTGGAGATCTGGCCCCATTCCGGCAGGGGTCACAGCGGCTTTGAAATCATTAACATGACCTGTCAACCGATAAATGTTCTCTGCATCGTGATTAAAGCGATCATAACTAAGTTCATTTTCTACCCAGAGTAGAATAAGCATACTACATGCCATGCCTATTGCAAGTCCCACAATATTGAGGAAGGTGTAGAGTTTGGTCCTCGCCAAATGGCGAAAAGCCACTTTAAAATAATGAATATACATACTTATATAATTTGAGTTTGACCAATTTGATTTTATTGCAAAAGGTCTTATAAACTGTAGCACCTGCACCCAATACTTTAACCTGGATTTCAAACTTCCATCCTCTTGGTGGTTTCGCTCAAAATGAGCATGCAAGTCCCCTTGAATCTCTTCGAGAAGCTCTGGTTTACAAAACCATAATAGGAATTTGTCTGCTAGTGCAGGTGGTCTTCTTATACGCATCAGACTGTCTTGATTGAAAGTTCGGGAATCTGTGTCCAGATACTCACTTTGGTGTCTCTGCTTTGTATTAAAGCTTTTTCACCAAATGCTGTAAGTGTAAAAAGCCGCTTTCGTCTTCCTCCACGTTCCTTTGTAGGGTCTCCCAGAGAAGACTCGACAAGCCCTTTGGTTTCCAATCTGCTCAATGTGGCATGTACTGCTCCGATGGCAGTAGTTCTTCCAGTCTGTTTCTTTATCTCATCACATATTCCCAAACCATATGCATCTTCCTTCAACAATGCAATCATCAGCAAAACCAGCTCTTCAAATTCACCTAAACTTTCTTTTCCCATTATTATTTTTTCTATTTTGTAGAATAAATATACGGAAGAAATTTTAATTAGTTCTATAATGTAGAAAATATTACCTTTAAAATGACCAAAAATTGATGTCAGGGCTTATTCATCTCTTAATGAATCAACCGGATTTTTGCGAGAAACAAGTAGTGTTTGAGGAACGATGGTTATCAGCCCCAAAAACAAAAGAAGCACTGATCCCAAAACAACTGTTCCAAAACCAAACTCCACACGAACAACCAGGTAATCCAACCAAAGTCTATTGATAAAAAAACTTAAAGGAGCTGCTATGACAATAGCCATACCCAACAAGGCCAAAAATTCTCTGGAAAGTATATAGATCAAATTAACACTAGCTGCACCAAGTACCTTCCTTATGCCAATTTCCTTAGAACGACGCTCTGTAGAGTAAATAGCCATCCCAAGCAATCCCAGACATGCAATTGAAATAGCTAGAAAAGCAAAGAAACCTATGATCGATACCAAGTCAAAAACACCTAGGTTTTGACTTGTCAATTTATCTTCAAAAAACTCATATTTAAGCGGATGAATGGGATCAACCGTTTTCCATTGCTCCTCCAATTGAGCCATTGTTTGCTTCTGATCAGTGCTTTCAATTTTTACGCTCGCAAAATGAAATAAGTCAGGGTTATTCCTCAAAATAGCAGGTCTTATGACCTGTCGATTAAGCAATAACGAAAAAGTAAAATTTTCTACTACTCCGACAACCCTCAGCGATTGGCCATTTCTTCCTTCGAAGGACTGACCGATGATTTCGGAGGCATTGTCATAACCGAAAACCTTAATCAGTTCTTCATTCACCAGAATAGATTCCCCAACACCTGTGCCCTCGTCAGACAAATTGTGACCAGCAATAAGTTCAATGTCCAACACGTTGATAAATTCTTCGTTCACGCTTAGATCTATCGCTTGTTTTCCTTCTTCCACTCCAGGGGATTTGAGCGTAATGCCATCATTGCGCCCCCCGCCAGGTAGATACGCACAAGCGGAAATGTTGGTAACTCCAGGGACACTGGCTAATGCGGTTTTCACCAGCTGATAATCATTACTCTGTAGATTAACGTTCACCACATTACGGGCATCAAAATTATATTCGTAGTTCATGAAATGTTTAAACTGATTAAACCCAACAATCGAAGTAATGATGAACAAAAGAGATATTACAAACTGGGTTACTGTTAAGACCTTCCTCATACCCATTCTCCCTTTCCTTACCTCGAACACATTTTTCAATGCAGTAACTGGCATGAAAGCTGATAACCTAAAAGCAGGAAATATTCCCGCAATGAGGCCAATAAGGAGAGCCAAACCAATAAAGATCAAATAAACATCAAAATCTGCACTAAGATCAAAATCTAAATATTGATTTATCCATAAATTGAGAAATGCGCCCTTCACAAAAAACAATAAACCTATCGCCAATAACAATGACAGAAAAGCTGTAATCATAGATTCACTCAGAAACTGGAATATTAAATCTTTTCTTCTTGCCCCATTTACTTTACGAATTCCAATTTCCTTAGCACGTGTTAAAGCACGTGCTATTGACAAATTAGTATAGTTCAGGCAAGCCGATAGCATGACTACAAAAGCCAACCCTGCCAATATGTAGTAGGCAATCATTGGCAAGCTATTGTTCGGGTCATTGCCCAACATCGGCCCAGGAGTTATTTTCGTCAACGACTGAGCCACAAACGTTGAGTTTTTCAACCTCTCATCATCTCGATACTGTACAGAAGCGAAACGATGAAGCGAATTAGTCAACTCCTCTTGGTTTACCCCATCTTTTACTAAAACATAGGTATAGCACTTTGAATAATCTCCCCAATTTTTTGACACATCGTACACCTTTTTCTCTATATATAGTCTATTGAGAGAGGTTTCAGAAACGAGTACGTTAAATTTGAGGTGGGTCTTGTTGTCATTATCAGCAAGTACTCCTGTTATCATATAATTTCCCCAAAGTACCGGTTCTGTCCCCTCATCAGTAAACATATCTATGCCTCTGTCTGAAAATTTCACCGTTTTACCTATCGGGTCTTCGTCCCCAAAAATTTGTTTTGCAATTTTGTGGGTTATGACCATAGAGTTTGGTTCAACCAATGCAGTATGCCTATCTCCTTTTTCCAATTGATAGCTGAATATCCTGAAAAAAGATGGGCCGGTGAAATAGCCCTTTATTTCAGCATAGTTTTGTTTGTACACTGCATCTCCTCCAAATCCCTTTCTCAAATTAGTAGCCTCTGAGATAATGGGAAAATCTGACTTTAATACATCCAACAGAGGATTTGGAGTTGTGGCGTAGGGTCGTTTGTGATCCCCTGGCTTCATTATTATACGATAAACATTCTCCTTTTTTTCATGAAATTGATCATAGCTCTTTTGATCAGCTAACATCAAAACAATCAACATGCATACTGACATAGCCACTGCCAAGCCAAAAATATTGATAAAGGAAAAAACCTTGTACTTTAATACATTACGAATCCCAACCTTAATATAATTTTTAAATACTGACATCCGACTAATCTGTGATTGTTGGAAAACAGTTGTTTTATAGTCGAATTAAGGTGGTTTTGATAAGTTTTGAAAAACACCCCCTTGTTGATTGCAGAACATATCGAGTTGGATTATCCTAATTTTTCTTTCT